>CAZRNJ010000334.1:0-2424 GCA_964601385.1 uncultured Bacteroidales bacterium
AATATTAATTCTATTTTCCTCTAATTAAGTTGCATTTATTTGTTGAATTTAATATATCATAAACTGTACGTTTGCCAACAATAAAGCCATTACTTCTTCTGCTGCTGTTTTTTGCAGCGGGCCTTCAGCGAATATAATAAATAGTATTTTTTCCGGAAATACAATTTTATACCCTACACAAAATGCCATTACTATTGAAAGTGTTGAACTTATTTTTAATAACAATTGTTTATCCGATGCATCGAACAATATTAGTATTAAACCGGCAACAATAATACTGTCAAACCTTAACACCACAATTATTAATCCACTGTTTACCAGTCCCTCGGTCGGTTCGGGTTTAGACGATAATGGTATGGTTGCTGATTTTTCTATCACTTCATTTTCTCCCTGTATAAATACCGGCACATCAGCGTTGGGTGGTGTTGTTTTACCGGCTACTGATATCGGTTTTAATCCGCGGGTTAACAATGGAATAATTGATAGAGGAGCATATGAGAATCAGCAGGGTATTCCTCAATTCATTCTGCAACCTGCCGGGGTTAGTGTTTGCGAGGACGATACAGTGGCAATTGCCATCAGCACTGCCGATACGGCAATTTATCAGTGGCTGTTTAATGGAGCGATTATTCCAGGAGCTAACGCCTCAACTCTTTCGATGGATTCTATTACTACATATGATGAAGGGAATTATACCTGTACAGCCAGCAATGCATATGGAACAGTTGTCAGCAGTACCGCGTTCGTCTCAGCAAAGCAGAAACCATTCATACTCGCTCAACCGGCTACTGTTGAGGTTTGCAAAGACGAACCGGCGCGACTTGAAATCAATGCCGCAGGTACTATTCCTATCGTATTTCAATGGCAGAAAGATGGTGCAGATATTCCGGGTGCATCACTCAATTATTATCAGAAAGCGCAGCTTTCAGCTTCTGATTCCGGTTCTTATGCCTGCATTATAACGAATATTTGTGGCCAGGTGATATCCGATACAGTGCAGATTATGGTTCATGAGTTGCCCCACATCTCTTTTGGTGACGATACTGTTGTTTGTGCAAATACAAATTTTATTCTTGATGCCGGTATTTTTTCTGATTATCAGTGGAGTGATTTTTCACAAGCCAGATATCTGTTGGTTGAGCAAACCGGTAATTATTTTGTGCGGGTAACAGATATTAATGACTGCGAATCGGTTTCAGATACTATCCGGGTAGAAGTTAAGATGCCCTTCAATGGCGAACGGCTGTGTTTGGTTACCGTTGATACTGCAACAAACAAAAATATGGTCATATGGGAACGTACTTCCGGAAAGGGAATCATGGCTTACCGTCTCTATAGGCAATCGGGCTTTGGCTATGATAGTGTAGCTACTATCCCGTTCGATTCGTTAAGTGTAATTATTGATACTAAATCACGACCACAGGAAATGGCTTCGCGTTATGCCCTTACCGTAATTGATAGTTGTGGTAATGAATCGGATTTAAGCCCTTATCATCAAACCATCCATTTAGGTTCATCACTGGGAACCATACCGGGCACTGTTGTTTTAGACTGGACTGATTATATTGATGCAAGCGGCAGTTTTGTTCCGGAGTACTATTATATTTACAGAGGCAGAAGACCGGATAGTCTGTATAAACATGATTCAACATCAGGTGTTTTTACTGAATTTAATGATCTTAATCCGGGGAATTCTCTTTATTATCGTATCGTAGTTAAAAAACCTTCGCAGTGCGCATCGGCTGTTCTTAAAGCCAATGCAGGGCCGTTTAGCCAGGCCATATCTAACCTTGAAGATACCCGTATCCGGCAATCAGAGATCAACTCAATCGCTCACACCATTTCCGGATGGATGGTGTATCCAAATCCATATCAGACGGTGACAACACTGCATTATACCTTGCCGGTGGCGGCAGATGTATTTCTTGCAATATACAATGTAACCGGTAATCTGATACGGATAATGGTTGATGAGACACAATCGCCGGGTATCTATCAGTTTAGTTATGGTAGTCAGGGCGCAGGGGTTGAAATAGCAAAACTGATAGTAAATGGTGAATCAGCCATACAGAAAATAATTCGTATCCGGTAGCTGTTACAGCTATTTACAGGCGTTCAGGGCTTTACGGGTTCCCTCGGATCAATTAGTTTCTCGTTTAAAGAATGCAGATTGAGAAACGGGCCTTCAGGTACTATTGAGTTGCTGTTTGAAGCAATTGACAGGATAAGTGTCTGGGGATTAAAACTGACCGTAAGGATATATTCATCATCAAGCGGTCTGTTGTTCTTTTCCCATCCAAATAGTTTTGAGCAGGTTGGCGCGTCGAGCATCAGAGCTGGTGGCGGTGTGCCGATTCGGATATAGCCGGGCAGGGGTTGATAAAAGAGGTTACGGTCGGAGAAATTATACTCATTGGCAAATTC
>CAZRNJ010000335.1:0-2418 GCA_964601385.1 uncultured Bacteroidales bacterium
GGATAGCGCAAAATATCGCTGATCCCGGTAATATCAACGGCCAGCATATCTTGGACAATTCCTTTACGCGCAATAGCAGTGGCCTGTTGCAGAAAAAAATTATTAGCCGATGGAAACCACGATGGAATGATTACAACACGCATAATCTGTTATTGCTCTATTGAACGGGATAATTCTTTTTGTATTGTGATGCTGTAGGTACAATCCTCTATTGCGGATGGTTCATCCCATAAGGGTTTTCTGCTGTATATCGCACATTTGGTTTGATCAACATATCGCAGAAAACAGTGTTCTGACGAAGGCAGGGCATCAAATATACCAGCCAGAACTTCATAACGGATAGATCCGGGATGGATGGCAACATCGTGCCACACGACAACAGACGACTCATGGGTCAGGTGGCTGAATACTTTTTTAGTGTCATTGACGACGAAATCGTAATGGTGCTCACCATCAATAAAAATCAGGTCAAAATTACGCTTAAGGCCTGAAAAGTCAAATGTTGCCGAATCACCTTTAAGGTGAACGATAGTAGCATTTGATACAGAATATTTACCTATCTTTTTGATGTATTTGTCATCCAATCCCATGCTGCGCATAGCTGATTCGTTAAGATTGAGGGTATAGCATTCACTGGCGACTTCAGCAATATTAAGCGCTGTTTGTCCCATCCATGTTCCGATTTCAAAAAACCGGCATCCGGGAATCGTGCGGGCTAATGCTTTCAAAAAAGCAATATCAATGTCAAGCGACCCGCCTTCGTAATAAGTATAGCGGATTACCGGTATGCCATCGGTAAATAACGGAGAAGGATTAACCGTTTTAATATTTATTTGGCCCCATTTTTTTTCAATATACCGCTTCCATTCAGTATTATCGGATAATACCAGATTAAGAAGGATAGGTTTGCGCAGTAAGGCAAATATGGCCTTTAATGTTTTATAAAATTTGTTCGACATGACGCATTACAATATCGTGTTTTCGTACAAGAAAAAAATACCATACAAGAGAATAACCCAAAATCAGAAAACCGGTAAAACTGTATAACAGTAATGCAAGATAGATATTATTAAAATAAATCCCAATAGCTAATGATACAACTCTGAGAAGGAGATAAACTAGGTCAATAATCATGGCTTTACGTTGTTTAGATAAAAGGTTTGGGATAAAATTAAACGGGGATGTCAGATAGAGCATAAATAACCACGGGGAAAGGTATTGAAGATAATAACCGGCCTCGGTCCACTCATTACCAAAAAGAATCCGGAATATATGAGGAGAGAACAGTATAACCAGCATAAAGGGCAATGTGCCGGAAACCAGCAAAAAGCCAAGCATTTTTTTTAGTGCGCCTGTTAACGGTTGCTGCAGGTTATATTTATCAGTAATCTCTTTGGTCAGTATCCGTGACAGGGAATTGCTGAATAACGATACAGGTGTAAAAACCAGTCCCATTCCCAGCGAATAGAGGCCTGCAGCAGTAAGCGAAAACCAACGCGTAAGCACAAATACAGGCAGTGTTCCGGAAATCACATTAGTTAGGGCATTCACAAGATAAAAAGTCGGGAATGCATAATATTGGACCGCTATTTTTTTGATTTTGCCCCATTGCAAATTTAATTTCAGCCGTCCGGTGAGTTTGAATAAAGTGAAAAGAATTACTAATGCACCGCAAATATGACCAGCCAGTGTTCCGAGAATAAGTCCGGCTTCGTTTAACAGTGTGAATCCAAGCAGAAGTTTGAAAGCCGAGGTCACAGCGCTTCTGCTTACTTCACTATACGAGATACTGGTAAACTGCTTATCGCGGGTAGCATACTGCATTAAAGCCGAATTCAGAGAAAAAAATAAAAGAGAGAAAGGGAGAATCCAAAGGTGCCGGGCAATTGCAATGTTTCCGATTAATGCAGCAATATGCAATGGCATCGAAATAAAGAAGCCGAGGAATAGCAATGAAGTGCTGATATTAATAATCTGTGTGAGTAACAGTAGTGATTTTGCATCATCCCCGGATGCAGGTAAAATAATAGCATATTCGTAACGTCCATTTGAGAAAATGCTCAAGACGGTGAAAATACTCATGTATAAGGCCAGGAGACCAAAATCGTCAGGACTATAAAGCCGTGTCAGGAGAGGATAGATGAAAAACGGAATCGCTTGTCCGATGGTATTGGCTGACAGCAGTACAATAAAATTTTTTATCATGCTGCCGTGTTTCCGGCTTGTTATTTGTGATATGTGTTTGTTCAGGTTCAGAATTCCGGGTAATGGTTTATTCTTTGTCAACGCTTTTCAGCTCGCTAAAATCAATTTCCGATGGTTGTCCGGCTTCTGTCAGCTTACCCTTTTCGCACTTAAGAGTGCGTTCCGGATATTTTTTCATCAGATAATAATTATGTGTGGCCATCACTACTGCCC
>CAZRNJ010000336.1:0-2409 GCA_964601385.1 uncultured Bacteroidales bacterium
ATGTCCATTACTCAACATTCAACAATAAAAAGCATTAAAAATGTCTATTACGCCTCAATTCTTAATAACTCAAAATAACGGAAAAATTTAATGGTTTAGATGATTTTACGGTTAAGTTAAAAATAAACAAAATAAAATCTTTTTCGGTTTTACTGAGTAATTCTCTAAAATTGAATGCTGTTGCAGCCATCATCGGGTTAATTTCATCACCCATTCTACCTTTCAGGTAATTCTTCGCCATTCTGTAATCCCTTTTTATGTGACCGATAATGGACTCAATGGATGCATGACTTCGGTATTTTTTGCTTTTACGATTCTGTAAATAGACCGTATATTTGTTTCAAATCCCTGACTATGCGTCCGGCCGGTGTCTTTAACTTCCGCTTCGACCGCTCGGTCTCTTTTTTCCTTTTCGGATGATGAGCAAAGCGTTGTAAAAGCATCTCCAGCGTTTCCTTAAAATTAAAATAAATTTAGTTGATTATCAATACGTGCAATATTTTACGTGCGCCATCGGGTGTTTGTCAGGGTTTTTCAGGTGATCCCGGGCCGGCGTCATTTCCTGCCGGCGAGACATAAAATTTCAGAGTATTCCCTTTGCCCCGACACCCCGTGAAAAATATCAGAAATGCTACGAAGCCATATAAAAATGGTTGCAGGATGGATTTCGTAATTATTTTTTGTTTGAGTAAAAAATAAGAGATTGATTAACGGGGAATAAGTTCTTTATATTTAATATTTTTTTCTACCAGGATTTTTTTGTTTTCATCCACCAGTCGGAAAATTACCTGGGGTTCAGTTTCAGCAGGTATGATAAAAGTGAATTCACCAAAAGCATATATGCCGGAGAAGCTATAAAATTGGGTATTCCATTCCTTTTTGCTTACCGGGGGCCCGCTCATAGCGCCCAGGCTTGCGGCGCCAAATTCGTAAAACTGAAAACCATTGTTTCGGGGTATTGCGAAACCTCTTGTGCCATGCCTGTCGCCGGAGATAAGCAATACTCCTTTGATATTGTTTTTTTCAATAAATAAAAACAGTTCTTCCCTGCCCTGCGGATCATACACGCCCCACGAATCTTTACCATTGCTGAGGTAGTCGCTCCACATCGTGCCGCAAGAGAGAATGATAAAAGGACCTTTGCAATCGAGCAACTGTTTTTTTAGCCAGGCCATTTGTTTTTCGCCAAGCAGAGAACCTTGTTTCCTGAAATACCGGTTATCCAGCATAATCACATCGGCACATCCTATTCTTGTCCTGAAAAAGACACCTTGCAAAGAATCACCAAACCCATAAGAGGGATTATTCCACGAATGCCTGAAGATTTTCCAAACATTTTCCCTGTCGGCCTGTGTGTAGCCTTGAGGAATTTCATACTGGTCGTTATTGAAGTAGTCATGGTCGTCCCAGGTAGCAAAAACAGGTATGTTGGCTGCCACGTATTGCCAGGCCGGGAACATGTCCCTCATCAAGTAATCCAGGTTGTGCCTGCCCAGGTGATTGTCTCTGTCCTGTACAGCAATATCGCCCATCAGCAACAAGGCATCAGGCGAGCGCGAAACCATTGCCAGGCTTAATTTAGTATTGCCTAAACCCATACGGTGGTAACACGAGCCGAAGAGTATCCTTGTTTGGCATGGTTTTTCGCGAGCAGGAGTATGAATAACATAAGAACCTTTGCCTGTGATCTTTTTCCCGTCAACTTCGACAGAATAAGGGTAATCCATTTCTGGTTGTAGGCCCTCAACAGGCACAACAGCCGAGAGGTTGTTGTCATAAGAAGACTGAATCGGGCCGAATGATACTTCTTTGCCGTCAATGATAACTTTTACCATTACAGAGGCAGGCTCGACCGTGCGTATCCATACAGAGGCGCTTTGTGGAGAAATACAGCCTAGCATAGGTCCGCCAAGATGAATGATATTATTTTGATTGCAAAACGCAAGAAAGCCCTCATCTTTCGACAGGCTGACATAGTCGCCCTTTATGTTGTTTTTGAGCAGGGAATCAGCAAACAGGTAAAGTTGTTGCTGCATGGCAGGTAGTGGCGTATCAAAATTATTTAATATTAAAATATTTTCTGTGGATGCGTCAAATTCTATACCATTGCGCATAATAAAGGCTTTCCACTGGCCGGAAAGATTGATCTGCACAGCAAAGATAACTGAGATAAAAATAATTTTCCGGTAAAACATATTTTACAAAGACTAATTTAACACAAAAATATTTTTATAAATATAATAAAAATAACTTGCCCAAAGGGAAAAAATTGTTGTCAGGATCAACCATCAAAATAACGACGGGATACTATATTTTAACTAGTTTGATTATTTGCTTGCCTGCCCTGACAACATAAACACCTTTATTTTTGTCGGCAAAACTGATTTCTTTATATGTGTTATTATATAG
>CAZRNJ010000337.1:0-2402 GCA_964601385.1 uncultured Bacteroidales bacterium
GTCAGCCCTAATGATAAAAACTTTTGAATTTGTTTCCTATATTCGGGTTTCATTTTCCGTTAAATTTATTACAATGTCTGACTTTAACAACGAGAAAATCAAAATATAATTATTTTAAAATTAGGGTTACCGAATTAGTGCAATAACCCTTAGAAAAATTATTTTATCAGAACCATTTTTTTGGTTTCCGTAAAGTTATTTACAGTTAACGTATAGAAATATATTCCGCTGGTTAACTTTGTTCCGTCAATAACTGCATTGTAATATCCTGCCTGTATAAATTCATTCAATTCTGTGCTTACTTCTTTTCCGGTAATATCATAAATTTTAAATGTCGCAAATCCGGCTTTCGGAACCGAGAATTTAATGTTTGTAGATGGATTAAAAGGATTCGGATAATTCTGGTTAAGCTCATATCTTACAGGAATTTCTGTACCGGCATTAGTTACTTCAAGCGGACCGGTTACTGAATTTCTTTTTACCTGCTGAATCTCTGCCATATAAAGCGGAGATGCATCTTTATATACAAATGCCTGGAAGTTACAATTGTTTTCTACCCATGCACTGTTTATTGTAGTAGTAAATGTTTTTGTTACGGTTTCATTTGCATTCCAGTTAAGATTCGTATTGACATTTTCGCCTGTTGCACCGTTTACCATATTTCTTACTACCCAATGGTGAACATAGTTTGATCCGCCAGGGCATGAGCTGTTTCCTGTCTGATTGTAAACAATATTCTCTTCTGTAATTACAAAATTAATCTTGTATTGTCCGGTTAAGTTTACAACAGGAGTAATATTATATGTAACACTTAGTTGTCTTGTTGTAGGATTATATGTCTTGCTTGTCGGAGTCAAAGTAATAGGAGTTACAGGAGCGTTACTTTTCCTTGAAGTTGCTAACCCCATCCATGCATCAAATCCTGCAGAACCGGGATTATTCTGTCTGTCTATAGTACCAGTAGGATAGGCATTCATAGACATTAATGAAAGAATTCCATTACCATTAAAAAAACTCATCGGGTCAGAGCCATTTGCAGGTCCGTGATAAGCTAAAACAACTGTTCCCAGATATGCACTCTCAATTTGCATTGCAGATGTTTTACCACATGGGCACCACTGGCACCAAGTGCCTGTGCAATATTCAAGAAGCATATTCCGAGCTGATGTTGAGACAAAGGTTGATGAATATGCTGTATCATTGGATTTATCCTGATCCGTCGCTAATTGTGTAAAAGCAACAGTCTGATATGTACCTACAGTATTCAATGAAACACTGCTGAAAGTAACCTGCTGAGTTGCATTTGGAGCAAGGTTAGTTACGTTTTGTGTAGAGGTATAGTTTAATGAATTTATTTTAAATGTAACTGAAAAAGATTGAATTGCGCTTCCATAATTTTTTACTGTTGCTTTTGGTGTTACGCTTCCGGGAAGCATACCCGGTAATGGAGCATCAATTGAAATCAACGCAACATCATTAATATAAGGAGTACCAATTCTTATATTATCAATGTATAAATTATTGCCGTAAGCTGTGATAGCTGTAAATTTAACCTTATTAACGCCTGCCGGAAGCAAATATCTTTTTGTTGCCCACTGGGATGAAGTGGGGACAAACGCACTTGTCGTAGGAGGTGCTGTTACTAACGGTCCGCTTACTCCGCCCGCAAGCTGTATTAATAAAGTCCATGAAGTACCGCCGTTCGTTGAATAATAAACGCCCATCTGATCCACTTCGTTTTGGTATGTTGCATACGCATGGTCGAAGACTAAAGAGTCAGTGCCGGAAGTTGGAGCAATTGTCAAAGTAATTAAATCCTGAGAACCTGATTGTACACTATAGAAATCCGCCTTAGATGAAGCGGCTCCTATACCGTAGCCACTGCAATCTGTTGACCTTCCCCAGATTGAAGCACCTGCACCTAAAGTCCATCCGGAGGGGGGATATGTACTTCCTTCAAAATCCTGAATCATAAATGTCAGAATATTATCTGATTTTAAAGGTGTTGTAATTGATTGATTTAAGATTCTTTCGGTTACCTGATAGAAAGGTAAATTTTTGGTTGAAGTTGTTTGCTGAGCATTCAGCTGACTAAAGCAAAGTACTGCTAAAATCAAAAAGGGGAGAAAAAATTTTTTAAACATATTGATTAAATTTAAGATTATAAGAAAGAACAAAAGGTTTTACCCTTTACAGGGGTAAAAATAACAATGCTAATTTCAAAATGCAATTTAAAAATAAATACTTTTTTTACAGTTTTTATAAATAAAAAAAAATATTTAATATTTTTATCAATATACTGATAGAATTCTTTAATATTTTTATCAATATACTGACAGAATTCTTTAATATTTTTATTAATATAAAGCTATTTTTCTTAACTTTTTACTTCAAAAGAACCA
>CAZRNJ010000338.1:0-2395 GCA_964601385.1 uncultured Bacteroidales bacterium
ATCGAGGTATCGTAAGTGGATGAATAATATTTCACTAAATATTCATACTGGCTGTCTGTATCAAATATTTTTTTGCCAATATCCATATCCCAGTCGTCTAGTATCATCACGGGTATCTGAGGTATTATTATCTGTTTATAGAAACTGTAATCTTCATTATAAATATCAAAGGTGTCAAGTATCCGGTCTGCTTCGTTATGGAAATGATAATAACCGACATCATAAATGGAATAAACTTCACAATTAAACGTATGCAGGTGCACAAACTGCGCCTGACTTGTATTCATAAGTGCGAGCATAAAGTGCAAACAAATTATTTTTTTCATAATAAATGGTTTAGTGGTAAACAGACATAATTATTTAACTCTTATAAGGTACGCGACAGCAAAATATGGTGGCCTGTTCTCATGTGCTGATGCAGCGCTGGCTATTGCAGTGGATGAAGTGGTGAACCCGTGCTGGTGGTAGGATGCTGAATTATTTAATGCATAACCTGGATAGATGTGATATTGATCTTGACCAAAACTTCCAATCGCAAAAGCTTTTCCGGATGGTTGTCTGTCCTCTATAAGATCAACTCTTATATCATGAGAATGCGCCCCATCATGGTTGGTCACCCCACTATGCTGGTGCGAAGGCAAAGCCGATTCATTGGCATTCAGTTTATGATAAGATTTTCCACCGGTTTCGCACATCTGGTAATTGGGGTTTTGTCTTCCGTCGGTGGATCTGTAAGGATCAACTTCCGGTGCTTCATCCTCACCGCCGTATGCAATACCGTTAATTGCCCCAACAATAAACCGGCCACGCAGGTCGGGTGATCTAACGTTACCGTATTTCCTGCCATTGCATAATGCCCAGCCATCCATGGTTCGTACTCCCAAACCGTGTAAATCAAAATCACCAAGTGTGCCCGACCACATAATAATTGACCCGACAGGTAGTATACCATAACCCTTGAACTTAAAGGCGTTAACCGTATCCCTCACGCTAACAGAATTATTCACTTGTACGGGTGACTGAAAAGTAGCTGCACCCTCTGCGGTCATAGCTGCGGGTGACTGGCTATAGAGAGGATTCAGGCATTGCCATCCACGTTGTTTGGTATAGTAGTAATATTTATTATCGGAGGTGTCGAAATAAAAAAGCCCGTCGGCTCCGGCTGTATCGGTAATTACGCGGTATCCCTGGTAGATCCGAGGGACTATCATCCCTTTATCCGGTGCATTCATTTGCATAATTGCGGCCTGGTGCGGATGATCACAATTAATCCCAACCTGACCATTAACAATGCATTGAAAAATTATTCCAAAAAATAACAAGCAAAAAAATCTCTTCATAGTAATAGCGGGTTATTAATAAATATTTCTATTCAGTTGAATATTTGTGCGGTTATCGCTGAGCCATTGCCGCGATACCTTTAGTGCTGAAACATAATCAGTAACAACAATATCACCCGATGCGTCAACGCTAAAAGGAAAACCAACAATATATCGGGCGAGATATTCCATCAGCCGATAGCCACAGCTTATGGGCTCGTTTCCTCCGCCATTAGCGGGAAAGCATTTTTTTTCGTTTTTCTGAATCTCATCAATCAGAAATAAAAAAACCGGTGGCTGACGGACATAAACCAGATCGGTCACTAACGAATTAACGGTTGCATCATTTATTCCATACTTTTTTGCAACAGACAAACAGTATTGAATTTCAAACTTGTCACCCATACGGGCAAGAGCAAGATGCGCAGCCCACATCACAGAAAGATTGCGTGTATCGGCAGCAGCGGCTTGCAGTTCCGAACGGCATTCCTGCAAGTCAAGATATCCTGCAAGTTTGATTAAACGATCTTTGTGAAATCTGGAGTAAAAAACTCTTTTGCATAAAGAATCCTTATGCGCTTCGCTGAAATCAACGGCTGAATATCCGGTTAAATAATTAATAGCTGCACTACTGATTCCGCCATCCCTATCGGATATTGCACGGATATAAAAACTGATCATTCCATGAATAACCTCTTTTGAGCTACTTGTCCGTGTCATCTGCGCCAGTTCCTGTAAACAAAATAACCGGACATTCACATTGGTATCATTTAGTAAAGGAGTAAGATAACTGATTGCATTAAGGATATCTTTTTCACTATACCGTGAATAACTATTGGAATAGGGTATACTCTTTTTATTCCGGACATCAGAGATTTTTAATGCCAGTTTTTTTTCCACACGTTGTCCTGACAAAACAAGGGTATGAATTAAAATACAAAATATGGCCACAAATCGGTTCATGCAAATTTTTGACTAAAATAGAATACACAAAAAAAATTATCAAGAAAAAAACGGATAAGAAATGAACGATTAGCCAATAGCATTTTTAAGCAATTAAACCCGGAACCATAAAC
>CAZRNJ010000339.1:0-2311 GCA_964601385.1 uncultured Bacteroidales bacterium
ATTAAAGTGGCACGCGAGCTGGGTTCAGAACGTCGTGAGACAGTTCGGTCCCTATCTGTGATGGGCGTAGGAAATTTGAGAGGACCTGACTTTAGTACGAGAGGACCGAGTCGGATAAACCGCTAGTGTACCTGTTGTGGCGCCAGCTGCATCGCAGGGTAGCTATGTTTGTTCGAGATAAGCGCTGAAAGCATCTAAGCGCGAAGCTCTCCTCAAGATGAGATTTCCTTATCAGGGCCGTTATAGACTATGACGTTGATAGGTTGCAAGTGTAAAGGTAGCAATACCAAAGCTGAGCAATACTAATTGCCCGAATGCTTTTTCTGTATCAATCAATTTGGTAATTATAATCCTCTGCCTCTGCGTTATTATTGAATTTAAGATTTTAGGTGGCTATGGCATTGGGGATACACCTCTTCCCTTTCCGAACAGAGTAGTTAAGCCCAATTGCGCCGATGGTACTGCAATTTCGCGGGAGAGTAGGTTGCTGCCAAACTTTCAAAACCCTGACAGAAATGTCAGGGTTTTTTTTTGAATTATCCCATGGTTTTACTGATTTATATCTCTTAAATTATACCATTTTGTATTTTATTTTAATCTATTTACATTGGACTATTACATTTGTCCAATCGGTATTGTTATTCTGATCAACTGATTCGTATGTATTCAAATCATTTTTTTGTTTTACCTTTAGTAAAATATTCAACTATGAGAAGGTATTTATTCATTTTACTATTTACTATGACTTTTGTTCTGCACGGGCAATGGAATTATGATATAAATCTGTATCATGCTCAGCGCAATAAAACAGCACGCGTAAGGGTATGGTATGCTACTGACAGCATCAGGGCATTCTTGCTTAGCGGAAGCATTGGTAATAGCTATACATTTTGCACGAATAGTACATTGCGGAATTATTTACAAACTCATAATATGGGAATTTTGTATATTCAGACCCAGCAGTTTAGCATGAGTATTTTTCAACCCTCTCTAGATTCAGTATTTTTTAATTTCGTTCTCGACACCATGGCTAAACTAACCGGTAAGCCCGAATATCGCTACGGACACTGGGTGGTATTTGGTCATTCAACCGACGGCCTGTTCTGTCAGAATCTTTCGTTATGGAAGCCGCAGCGTACATTAGGGATTCTTTATTACAAAAGCGGAAATCTTGGGAATACAGCTAATATGCGGGATACATTCAAATCTATAGCTCCGCTTAAAAATATTCCGTTCCTGGCAATTAATGGCCGTTACGAGGAGTATGGCCCTGACGGACCGTTCCCGGGCTGTACGTCTCCTTATCCTCCCGAGTGTTATCGTCAGGTCCAATGGCTTGCGATGCGCGATACATTAATCAAATTGCGTAAGCGTGATTTTCTGGCCGGTATGATTGTTGATTATTATGGATCTGCAAATCATACTTCATGGAGTAACGAAAGTGGTGAGTTTATGGCCCGCTTTGCTGTAGCAGCAGCCAATGCTCAGTTGCCCGGTGTGTATCCGCGCCGTGGCGTTGTTTCTATTACACGGCCCCTGGAGAAAAATGGTTGGCTGGCCGATAGTTCTGTTTCATTTCTTATTGATCAGGTTTCTCTGCATTGTTTTCCGGTTGAGGCGCATTATTCGCTATTTCCTGCAGCCAAAGAAGATATTTCGTTCTGGCTCCCCCCCGGACAAACGGTGGCTGAAGAGTGGGTGAAATTCCATCATCCCTCTTACTCAGTGCCGCTGAGCCCTGTTTCATTAGTTGCTGCCGGCGGCTCCTTATCTGTTTCTCTGACATGGACAGATAGGGCAACCAATGAGATCAATTATTATATTCAGCGCACTACCGATACAACAGACGGGTTTATTACTATTGATACTATTCCGGCGAATTCTGTCTCTTACCTGAATACAGGTTTGACTAATGACAGCATCTATTTTTACCGGGTATTTGCTGCCACTGCCGATGGTTATTCCGGTTTTTCAAATGTGTCAGGGGCATCGGTTGTTACTGCAGTATTGCCGTCTGACAATCATACGCCGGAGATTTCGGTAATCCAGAGCGAGGATTATATAACAATCATCAGCCGGTCAGCAATCATCGAATCTGTTGCGTTGGTTGATCTTGGCGGACGGGTTGTTGTCTCGTCCCAACCATTCAGCAATACCTGCACACTATCGAAATTAGCAATCATTCGTGGTCTCTATCTGGTTTTAATCCATACGGTTAATGGCGCTCATCGATATAAGCTGATGATTGGCTGATCAGAAAAATCCAAACTTCAAAGCCATACCGCCCGAAAATCCATTAAGTACATCATGC
>CAZRNJ010000340.1:0-2286 GCA_964601385.1 uncultured Bacteroidales bacterium
GATTATATTTCACGCCCAGATCATCGAGTAACCCCTTATGTACCGGATGCACAAAACCGAGCGCAAGCAATACCAGATCGGCATCAATACGCAAAGTTTTGCCGGGTACTTCGCTCATAATCATTTTACCATCCTTATCTTTCGTCCAGTTCACTTCGACCATCTCTGCCTGTTTGACATTACCGCCCTCGCCAATAAAACGTTTAGTTGATAACGACCACAACCGATTACACCCCTCGAGATGCGAACTGGATGTTTTCAAAACATAAGCATAATAGGGCCAGGGATTATTTTCCGTGCGGTTGTCCGGTGGTTTTGGCATAATTTCAACCTGTGTTATACTTTTTGCCCCCTGACGGTTGGATGTTCCCACACAGTCGGCTCCGGTATCTCCGCCGCCTAAAATCAAAACATTTTTATTTTTTGCAGAAATCAGTTCGGCTGCCGGTATTGCTGCTCCTTTATTTATACGGTTTTGTTGTGTCAGAAAATCCATTGCAAAATGAATACCCCGTAAGTCGCGCCCTTCAATAATCAGATCGCGTGGCTGCATCGCTCCGGTACATATACACACAGCATCAAAATCAGCCAATAACTGTTTGGCCGGAATATCCTTACCAACCAATGTATTGGTTTTTATTATCAGGCCTTCCTTAATAAGGATAGCCATACGACGGTCAATCACAAACTTGTTCAGTTTAAAATCAGGGATACCATAGCGAAGCAATCCGCCTACTGCATCATCCTTTTCAAACAGGGTAACAGTATGTCCCAGTTTATTCAGGTCGTCGGCAACACAAAGTCCGGCAGGACCTGACCCAACAACCGCAACCTTTTTCCCGGTACGCACTGCCGGTGGTTTAGGTTTAACATAGCCCTCAAAAAAGGCACGTTCAGCAATAGCCACCTCATTCTCGCGAATAGTCACTGACTCATTAAACCGCGCCAGAACACATGAATGTTCACAAAGAGCAGGACAGATACGGCCGGTAAACTCCGGGAAGTTACAGGTATAGCTAAGAATATCATAGGCACTGCGCCAGTCACCTTTAGAAACAAAATCCTGAAATTCAGGGATAAGATTACCCAAAGAGCAATGCCAGTTACAAAACGGGATACCGCAATCCATGCATCGTGCATTCTGCTTAATACGCTCATCGGTATCGAGCGTCTGTTCCACTTCGCCAAAATCCTGTATCCGCTCTTCCACCGGCCTGTACCCGGCATCCTTGCGGCTATACTTCATAAATCCCTTCGGATCGCCCATAACACCTCCTGTATACAATTAACGTAAATTACAATTATTCATGTTTCATGACCTGTATCTTTTTCTCAATCTCCTGAAGCTTCATTTCCTGCATCACCTTTTTGTATTCATAAGGAATAACCTTAATAAATCGTTTAACTTCAGTTTCCCAGTTTTTCAGGATAGCATCGGCCACAGTACTTCCGGTATAGTTAAAATGATTTACCAGTAACTGCTTCAGTTCATTCATATCTTCGATAGTATCAACCAGTGACAGTTCTACCATGCCCATATTACAATAATAATCGAAACGATTTTCAAGATTCAGCACATAAGCAATTCCGCCGCTCATACCTGCTGCAAAGTTACGCCCGACGCGCCCGAGCACTACAACACGACCGCCGGTCATGTATTCACAACCATGATCGCCAACACCTTCGATCACAGCTTTGGCGCCACTGTTACGCACCGCGAACCGTTCGCCGGCCATCCCGCGTACATATACCTCTCCCGATGTTGCACCATACAATACCGTGTTTCCGATAATAATATTGTCTTCGGCTTTAAACAATGATTCGCGTGGCGGATAAACAATAATCTTTCCCCCCGACAATCCTTTGCCAAGATAGTCGTTAGCATCACCTTCAAGCCGGAAGGTTATTCCATTCACCAGAAAAGCGCCGAAACTCTGGCCTGCAGAACCTTCGAACGTACAATTGATAGTATCTTCGGGAAGACCATAAGGACCTGCCTTTTTAATGACCTCCCCCGAAAGCATAGCTCCGGTGGTACGGTTGATATTTGAAATTTTCTTTTTTATCTCTACCGGCGAAGCATGATAAATCGCCAGCTTAGCCAGCTCAATAATCTCTTTATCCAACACTTTATTAATCTTATGATCCTGTGCTTTAACAAAATGCCTTTTATTTTTTTGTGCTTCCGCAGGATAATAAAGCAAACGGGATAAATCTATCGTTTTAACTTTGGGTTGTTCAATATCATTACGCACAAACAATAAATCAGTACGGCCAATTACCTCG
>CAZRNJ010000341.1:0-2282 GCA_964601385.1 uncultured Bacteroidales bacterium
TATCCCGGGTCAGCATTTGAGAATCGAAAAGAAGGAGAACAGACGCTGGTATCGGATGAAGAGTTGCATAATGCCGAAATCATTACCTCGTATTCACCCGACGGAGTGAGATTATTTAGTGTATCGGCCATTGCGGCAGTAAATAAAATATTCCATTCAGCAGAATCAATATTCCGGTAAAACACTTTGTACCCTGATGACACATCATTAATGCTTTTCCAAAACACGATTGCGGAAGAGTCGGTAATACCGGAGAGAGATATTTTTACCGGAGTGTTACATACCGAATCAATAGCACCAATATTGCGTCCTGCAGTGAGAATAACATGCTGATCGGTGACATGCTCCCATTCCATAAACAGTTGGTTATTGGCGCTTGGATCCGTGCTTAAATCGGACCAGTTAAGCGGTTTCCCGTATTTCCATTCTGTTCCGTTCCATAAAACATTCAGCATCTTGTTAATATCACCCATTGTATCAGCGCCCCATTGAGCCAACTGCAGAGAGATATTAACATCAGGATTTGGGATATTCACAAATTCAAGGTCAACATAACGTTTAAGATAATCGGTAGTGATTGCAGGATTAATTACAGCGCCCGGCGCCGGCTCATTGGCGCGTAATTTAATAATCACAGCCGGATCGGCATCCATTACGGTACTGTCGGTGAAGTCAATAATCAATTCCGTTCGCTGCGGCATATCTCCCATTGATTCAGACAAAGGGATAATATACTTCTGCTTCGGCCTAACCTTCTTAATCAGACGGCTGATGCTATCCATCATAAACACATTAAATAATTCATTGAACTTATACACATAAGCAGCAGTATCCAAAATAAGGTCGTGTCCATTTAAAATAAACGAATTGCTAAAATTTTCAAAAATTCTACCTGTAATGATTACGGTTGTATCGAGTGTGATATGGCGTTCGTACCAGCCGGCCCAGACATTAACAAACCGCGAGGGATACAAACCACCAATCCTTGTTCCGTCACCAATAAGGTTAAGAGAAATATTCTCAATTGAATCAGTTCCGGAATTATTAATAATACTACAGGTTTTAACAGCTAAAAACCCTCTGTCGCGGTCACCGGTAATTTTGCCTCCCGGCTCAACCATTACCAGTCCGTCAACAATAATCATGTTCTGCCAGGTGATATTGCCTTTAATAGTTATGGTTAACCGTCCATTGCTCTTTACTATAATCGTGTCGAAAAAAGAATTGGCAATCGTCATCACAGTATCTACAACCAATGTCTGTGCATGAAGAAAAACAGAAAACAATAAAAACAGAAATAGAAGTGTAATTTTCCTCATAGCTGGTTTTTAAAAATGTCCGTAACCGGAGAAACAGTACTTATTTCAGCACTATTTTATTTATCATCGTTGAAGCACCTGTGATACCCTGAACAAAGTACAAACCGCCGGGTAAGCCATCAATATTAATACTAACGGTATGGTTATTACAGGTGAGGGCTTTAATCAATGCGCCTCTGCAATCGAAAATATTTACAGCAGTGATTATGCTCCCTGACTCAATATTTATGATGTTTGTTGCAGGATTAGGAAATACCCTATAACTATCAACGACTATTTCATCAGTACTAACAAACAATTTAGTTTGGTACGACCATTTGATTTCCGGATTGCCAATACCATCCGGTGTCTCTACCACACCAGCCGGGATAGTCACGGTATAAAGCGTATTATAAGCAAACGATGGATGCGTTATTGTGATTGTATTTGTAAAATCGTTCCATAAGAAATTCAGTGTGCTGTCAGCAATGACAATAGATGAGAAATTCACCGAATCAACATCCTGATCGAAGGTGATGCTAACCACCGAATCAACATCAATGGAAGTGCTGCCGTTTGCGGGAGAAACGGATGCAAAATAAGGGCCACCGAAGGCAGTGATTTCGCCCCATTGAGTAATATCATTCAAAATAATCCACCGGTCGGCTGCATTAAACCCCTGCGTTTGCCACCCCGCGCCCGGTGAAAAAGCGCTGACCATCCGCTGCGCATCACCCGCCACAGAGCCCAGCGGATACCTGATGCGGACATCATAATTCAGATTGGAGATACCGTATCCGTTTATACGGAGTGTTAGCCCCAGATAGTTTATCGTATCATAACGTTGCGAATGAGGAGAAGGAAATAATTCATAAGTAATATAAGCACCGGGCGCAATCGTCACTGAAGTGTCGAGCGTAAGAAAAACGTAAGCCGAGACATTGTTATTCTTATTGAATCCGAAGGGCAGACGATCGGTAACTC
>CAZRNJ010000342.1:0-2187 GCA_964601385.1 uncultured Bacteroidales bacterium
AATGTCCATTACTCAACATTCAACAATAAAAAGCATTAAAAATGTCTATTACGCCCTAAAAGGTATATTTTTCTTAATCGCTATGCAATAGAAAACCTTCTATTGCATAGTTTGGGATAATAGCGAAAGCGATGCTGTGTTCGCTGTAGCTATGCAATAGCGAAAGCGATGCCGCAGTAGAAAATCTTCCTTTGGTTTGAACACCAAAGGATTGATTTTCAAGAGCGTTTTTCAGTTGAGATTAATCAACTGAAAAATCAGGGTTTAAACAATTTATGGACTATATAATATATCACTTTGGTAAAATAGCCGGACTATTTCACCTGTGCGCCATTGGCTGTTCCATCCTGCGGCTCTACAATATACAGGTGTCCATCAGGATTTTCAGCCATCAGAATCATTCCCTTCGATTCAATACCTTTTATTTTTCGTGGTTCAAGATTTGTCAATAGAATAACCCTTTTCCCAACCACCGATTCGGGCGTATAATACTCAGCAATACCACTAACTACGGTACGGATATCAATGCCGGCATCAATTTTAAGCTTGAGCAATTTTTTCGTCTTGGGTATCCTTTCGGCTTCAAGTATTGTTCCGGTACGGATATCCATTTTTGAAAAATCATCATACGAAATATTGCTTTTTTGCGGATTAGCGGTGATTACTCCATCTGCTGTTGTCCGCACAAGTTTCTTCCGCTGCAGTTCAACAGCATCATCCTCAATCTTCGAGAAGAGCAATGATGGTTCACCAAGAGCATGACCCGTTTTCAGGAGGAATGTTCCTCCATCGGGCCACCCTCCGGTATTTAAATTGAGCATTTTCCGGATGGCTGCTGCGGTGAAAGGAAGAAGGGGCTCCAAATAAACTGCCAGATAAGCCGAAATTTGCAATGCCACAAACAGTATTGTCTCGGTGCGTTTGATATCGGTTGCAGCTGTCTTCCATGGCTCAGTATCAGCAAGGTATTTGTTCCCGAGCCGGGCTATATCCATTGCGGCCCTCAGGGCATCACGAAAATGGAATGTCTCAACTCCACGTTCAATTTGTTCTTTCAACAGTGGTATTCCGGCCAGAGTGGATAGATCGTATTCAGATAAATGTTCTGGTTCCGGAACATGTAACCGGCAATTTTTTTGTGTCAATACCATTGCCCGGTTAATAAAATTTCCAAGAATAGCAACGAGTTCATTATTATTTCTGTCCTGAAAATCTTTCCAGTTAAAATCATTATCCTTTGATTCAGGAGCATTGGCGCATAACACATAACGGAGCACATCCTGTTTGCCGGGAAAATCAACTAAATACTCGTGCAGCCACACAGCCCAGTTGCGTGAAGTAGATATTTTATCACCTTCGAGATTCAAAAACTCATTTGCCGGAACATTGAAAGGAAGCACATACGAGCCATGTGCCTTCAGCATCACAGGAAATACAATGCAGTGAAAAACAATATTATCTTTACCAATAAAATGAACCAGCCGGGTATCTTCATTTTTCCAGTACAGTTCCCAGTTAAACCCTCTCTTCTCTGCCAGTTCCTTTGTTGCCGAGATATAACCGATTGGAGCATCAAACCAGACATAAAGCACTTTACCGGCAGCATTGTCTAAAGGCACAGCCACGCCCCAGTCCAGATCACGGCTAACTGCCCTGGGCTGCAATCCCTGCTTAAACCATGATTTACACTGACCAATGACATTTGATTTCCATGTACTCTCGTTATTTTTCATCCAGCTTTCCAAAAAGGGCTGATATTGATCCAGCGGCAGATACCAGTGGCAGGTCTCCTTTAACACCGGCTTTGAGCCGCTGATAGCAGAAACCGGATGAATCAGATCGGTTGGATTCAATGAAGTGCCGCATTTCTCACACTGATCACCATAAGCTCTTTCATTGTGGCAATGCGGACAAGTGCCGGTAATATAACGATCGGCAAGGAACTGTTTTGCTTCATTATCATAATACTGTTCTGTTGTTTTCTCAAGAAAAACATCTTTCTTATGTAACGTTGAGAAAAAATCAGCTGCCGTTTTTTTATGAACTGTTGTGGTTGTGCGTGAATAAATATCAAAACTGATAGCAAAATCGGAGAAGGACTGACTGATCATTTTGTGATACTTATCAACGATATCCTGGGGCGACACCCCTTCCTGTTTGGCTTTGATGGTGATAGGTACACCATGC
>CAZRNJ010000343.1:0-2182 GCA_964601385.1 uncultured Bacteroidales bacterium
AAAAACGCAAAAATAGTAGCCATAAAAGCAGAAAAGAAAGAAGGCGACGGCCTGCCTGCCGTGTCCGGTGGCGGATCTGAAATGCCAACTTCCAAGGTAGAATCCGGCAACCCGGCAGAGGAGGCCTTCCGCAAGGCAATAAGAGCCAAATTAAATCGTAATTTTTAACCTTAAATAAATAATACAATGAAAAAATCACAAATTCGTCTATATCAAATCCTGTCCATTACTGCCTTCGCCATTATTGGCGGTTTATGTCTGACGGGTGTCATCACTACTGATGATGTATTTAGTTTCTTGGGGCTTTCGGGCGCCGGACTTGGTCTTGCCGAGGGTGCTGGTGCGGCTGTCATAGCAGATGACACCTCGACAACGGACACGGCCAGCACGGCCAATGCTGATTTGTTACGCCCGTCAATTGAAAAAGAAATAACCAAAATGATTCCATATGCCCACCCGATGGACACCATGCTTCGGGAAATTGCCCGCACATCAAAGTGCAACGCATGGGAGGTCAAATGGTATAAAACTGTCATACGTGGTGTAGAAGATACACTGGCGGCAGGGTTTGACACATCTTCCAGTGGTACGGTAAATTCGACTGGCAATGTGCATACTATAGCCGTAACTAATAAACACATATGGAGTGTTGATGATAACATTAAGGTTACCGGCATCCTGGGTGCTGATGGCAATGAATTGGTGTTGCACGTTATTGGCAAGAATAACACGACTTCTACGTTGGACGTAATGCCATTGAATGGCACGGGCGTAGGTGGTTATAATATTCCCGACATGCCCATAAATACCGGCTTGTTCCGTATGCCAAACGCCAAGAAAGAACTTGACGCGCAGACCGATCCTTATTCAATTTATCCGGATGATGCTAGTAACTATTGCCAGAAACTCATGGCTCAGGTTGAAGAATCCACCATAGAGAAGCTGCATGAAAAAGAGGTAAAATGGGACATAAATGACCTCAACTTTCTTGCCCTTGTTGACTTCCGGCGTGGTTGCGAATCCAATGCCCTGTGGGGTATAGAAAAGAAACTGACCGATGCTAATGACAACAAGACCGTGTATAATATGGGCGGGATTGTAACTTACATTGATAAGAGTTTCGAATATACATCTTCGGCGTGGGATAATACAGTATTATATTCTCTTGCCCGTGAAGTGTTTATCGGTAACAGCGGAAGTGAAACGCGCGTACTGTTGGTTGGTGATGAGCTGATGCAGGAATTATGCAGCGTGGGTACTATCCAAAAACAGATTGATGCTGGCAATACCGAGATTAAGTGGGGGATCAAATTTACCCGCATTGAAACCAATTTTGGCAATTTCCTGATCAAATATCACGACTTATTCCGCAGTGCCGGTTGGGGACAAAAGGGTATAGTTATTGATCCTGTTAATCTGGTTAAATTCTCAATGAAGGCGATGGGGACCCGTTCGCTTGATCTTCGTACAAGCGGACAGCGTGATGCTGATGCCCGGGTTATTGAAGAAATCTTCTGTCCCGGACTGGTATACCCTGATGCTTTCTGCATAGTGCAGCCGACAACGACTTCCTAATCATAAAAACCTTATAAGAGGGGTGCTAAAAACACCCCTTTTTTTAACCTTTAAAAATTAAAGTATATGTTAAAAACCTATCAGTTACTAAGATACACGAACTCAACGCTGTGTTTTCGTGTTGGCAAAGTTATTAAGCATTGCAAGTTTGGCGGGGGTGTCAATTCAGGCACAATTATTCACCGTGGCATATTTCGAACAGCAGATGCCGAACTTCAGAGAGTCATTGAATCATCATCTGCCTATGGAGTTAAATTTACCTGTATTACTATTCCAGAAAAGAAAGAAATAATTCCTATCCAAGCGGTGGCCCCATCGGCATCTGTGAATGCTACTGAAAAAGATAATGCGGACTCCGAACAGTATGGAAATACCGAACAAGAAGAAATTATTAATAATCCCAAGTTTGTCTATGACGTAATCAATGGACAGCAGGCGCGCAATTACCTTTTAAAGGTTGTACCTGGATTAACCATGAAAGAGGTAATGCGGAACGAACAAATAAGGCAGAAGGCCGCATCATTAAACATTAACTTCCCGAATTGGCAATGACGAGAAATGAAATCATAGCACGGGTAAAAATCAAGATGGACGAGATGGGTCCATT
>CAZRNJ010000344.1:0-2161 GCA_964601385.1 uncultured Bacteroidales bacterium
GCCCAGACGGTTGTAGTTGTCATCGATGGAGACGATGGCGGAAGCCCGGTGAATTTGCGCCAGGCAACCGCATTCGCCCGCGAGCGCCTCGACAATAGCGCTCAGTACCTGCTGCATAGCGTGCGCACCCTGGCGGGGATCGGTGAGATCGCGCAGGTTGAGAGCACGCATGAGCTCCTGATTGGTAATGATTTGATTTTTCATGGTGAAGAAAGTCCTAAGGAACGATTAATTGCTTATGCAAGAAATCTTGCCGAGAAAGAAAAAATTGATTATTTTATTTTTGGACACCGCCATTTACCTTTGCAAATAGCACTGAATGATACTGCACACTATTTCAATAGCGGCGACTGGATACATCATTTCTCGTACATCCAGTTTGATGGAGAAACTATTGAATTGAAATATTTTCCGCTACAACCATAAATCTAATTATGGCGTTTCATGGCTATGACATGCACAGGAAAATTGGGAGTTTTTAGAATCATTGGAATTGCAGCATGAACTGCGTTCCATAGCTTTTTTAGTTAAAATGGTTTTTAAAGCCAAGCCCAAAACCATGATAATCAATAATATAACGGTTGTTATAAGAAGTGGTACAAACATAATCTTTTGTTTATAGAATAACTTGCGAAGTGCAGAATTTGTTCAAATTATCTGAGTAAAATCCGGTTTAGTTTCAATAAAAATTACACAACCTATTGATAATTAGGATAATAAATTGCTCATACCATTCATAAAAAACAAAAAAAGCTGCCTGAAACAGACAGCTTTTTAGCATGGGGTAGGGGAGCGATTACATCATTCCACCCATTCCGCCCATTCCACCCATTCCCGGGTTAGGCATTCCTTTATCATCTTCTTTTTTATCCGCTAGAACGCATTCGGTAGTCAAGAGCATACCTGCAATGGAGGCTGCATTTTCCAAAGCAACACGTGTAACTTTTGTAGGATCAATAACGCCGGAGTCATATAAGTTTTCGTATTCCTCTTTGCGTGCATTGTAACCAAAATCATTCTTTCCTTCTCTAACTTTTTGAACAACGATAGAGCCTTCAACACCGGCGTTTTCAACAATCTGACGCAAAGGTTCTTCTAAAGCTCTGCGAACGATATTTACTCCAACCTCTTCGTCATCGTTGTCGCATTTAACGCTATCCAATGATTCAATGGCGCGAATGTAAGCTACACCGCCTCCGGGAACGATTCCTTCTTCAACAGCAGCTCTTGTTGCTGATAAAGCATCGTCAAAACGGTCTTTTTTCTCTTTCATTTCAACTTCGCTGGCTGCACCAACATACAATACGGCTACTCCACCTGACAATTTAGCTAAACGTTCTTGCAATTTTTCTTTGTCATAATCTGAAGTTGTATTTTTTATTTCAGCTTGAATTTGATTTATTCTGGCTTGAATAACTTCTTTGCTGCCTTTACCGCTAACAATGGTTGTATTTTCTTTATCAACTGTAATTTTTTCAGCCATACCCAATTGCGACAAATCGGCATCCTCCAATTTATAACCTTTTTCTTCTGAAATCACAGTTCCACCGGTAAGAATAGCGATATCTTCCAACATAGCTTTTCTTCTATCGCCAAAACCGGGAGCTTTAACGGCAATAATTTTTAATGAACCTCTTAAACGGTTAACAACCAATGTAGCTAATGCATCGCTTTCAACATCTTCAGCAATTATCAACAAGGGATATCCGGTTTGATTTACTTTTTCTAATATAGGTAAGAATTCTTTCATGCTCGAAATTTTCTTATCCGTAATCAAAATGTAAGGGCTTTCGTAGATTGCCTGCATTTTTTCAGGGTCAGTAATAAAATACGGAGAAATAAATCCTCTGTCGAATTCCATTCCTTCAACTACTTCAACGGTAGTATCAGTTCCTTTGGCTTCTTCAATGGTAATTACGCCTTCTTTTCCTACTTTTTTCATTGCCTCGGCTATCAAAGCACCAATTGAATTGTCATTATTCGCTGAGATAGAAGCTACTTGTTCTATTTTGCTGAAGTCATCACCAACCACTTTTGATTGCTTTTTGAGATGTTCTATCACTTTGATAACTGCTTTGTCAATACCACGTTTCAAATCCATTGGATTAGCACCGGCAGTAACATTTTTCAATCCGGCAGTAATAATAGCTTGTGCCAAAAC
>CAZRNJ010000345.1:0-2155 GCA_964601385.1 uncultured Bacteroidales bacterium
GTATTGCCGAAGGCCATATCCGGCGCGAAAGCTCAAAACTTAATGTTTTGCTTAAAGAGGCCATTAACCAGATTGAGGAGTCGAGCCGTAAAGAGGATAGCTTAATCGGTGTGCCTTCCGGATTCACCCGAATTGACCGTATTACTTCGGGTTGGCAAAAGTCGGACCTGATTATTGTTGCAGCAAGGCCATCAATGGGTAAAACGGCATTTGTTCTCTCTATGGCGCGTAATATAACCGTTGAACATAAACGCCCGGTGGCGCTTTTTTCACTCGAAATGTCGTCTATCCAACTGGTTAATCGTATGATTGTTTCGGAAACGGAATTACCGTCTGATAAAATTCGCAATGGACGATTGAAAGATTATGAATGGGAACAGCTTCATTATAAGGTTAATACGTTGATTGATGCCCCGTTATTTATTGACGATACTCCGGCTTTATCCATTTTTGAACTCAGAGCTAAATGCAGGCGGCTTAAAGCAAATCATAATATTCAACTTGTTATTGTTGATTATCTGCAGCTTATGTCAGGACCCGGGGATAACCGTATGAACAGGTAACAGGAGGTCAGTATCATTTCCCGGTCCCTTAAAGGGATTGCCAAAGAACTGGATATCCCTATTATTGCTCTATCCCAGCTTAACCGCTCAGTGGAGTCAAGAGGCGGTTATCGCCGGCCAATGCTCTCGGACTTACGCGAATCAGGAGCTATTGAGCAGGACGCCGACCTGGTTATCTTTATCCACAGGCCGGAGAAGTATAACATTACCGAAGATGCTGATGGTGTTTCAACTATTGGTATGGCCGAAATTATTATTGCAAAACATAGAAACGGGCCAATTGGTGATGTTAAACTTAAATTTAAAGAGGAGTCGGCTAAGTTTATAGAAATCAGCGAGTCAATAACACCTGTTGATGATATGTCGCCTGAACAGTATTCACCTTACCAGGCTGTTACTTTCGGGTCTAAAATGAATGTTGATAATCCCGCTCAGCGGGCTCCCCGAAATTTCTATCCCGACGGCCCACCGGCCGACAGTGATAATCCTTTCTGATTCAAATTTTTTAAATTTAACCAACATTAGACGGTTAAAATTTTTAAACCGGTTTTGGATTAATCAATTTAAAATCAGACGATTATCATTTGTCATCTTCCCGGATGGCTTACATTGTTGAAAACTTGTCTATAAAATAAAAGTACATCTTTTTATAAATCAGTCATTTAGATTAATTTTACAGTATTGATTTGATTTATCAACAATTTGATGAAAAATTATATACGTAAAAATAAGATGTTTATATATCTATTAAAAAATTGATATCTAAAAACTTATGAGTATGAATTTAAATAACAGAATTAAAGAACAACTGCAACAAAGTATTGAACTTTTGAGGCAGAAGGTGAATATTAATCTGGATATCATTCATAATAACGAGGGAATCGTTCGTGCCTTATTACAAAACGAACCGGTTTGTTCTTCACGATCGGAGAAACTGGAAATGAAATTCAATGAAAATAAAAAGCTTTTAGAAGATAACCATGAAGCGATAAATCTGCAACTGTCTATTATTAAGTATCTTGAGCAGGTAAAACATATTCAGCCCATCGAAATACATTTTATTGATCCTAACACCAGTGAGGCCGATCTTTTTGAAATGACTATCAGGGGAGATCTCGTTTTTAATTCTACGCACCCGATGTACAATGATACTGGTTTTTTTGAAAAACTGATTGATTATTATACCAACGCCGAAAATTATGAAATGTGTGGTAAACTGGTAAAGATGAAAAGCTAAATGGGTTTTGGTAAATCTTTTGTAATTCTTGGTTCGGGAAATGTTGGATGGCATCTTTCTTTGGCATTGAAGCGAAAGGGTTACCGGCCTTTGCAGGTTTATAGCCCGACTGTGGCTAATGCACGCAAACTCGCTGCCCGGCTTAATTGCGGCTATACAACTAATACCGCAAGGGTAGTTCCGGATGCTTCCTGGTACCTGATTGCTGTTTCTGACAACGCTATTGCACGTGTTGCTGCTGCCAGACCTCTGCGAAATAAACGGCTTGTGCACACTGCTGCCGGAGTTCCGTTAGATGTGCTCTCCGAATTTACCGCTTCATGTGGTGTGCTTTATCCTTTGCAAACCTTTTCAA
>CAZRNJ010000346.1:0-2133 GCA_964601385.1 uncultured Bacteroidales bacterium
AGAAATGTTGGTTTTATAGTATCTAAGGAATTTCTATTGCAAAATCGCGGTTAAACAATTAACCGGAAGTATAAAAAACGGTTATTTTTCTGAGGCGGTAAATTTCCCGAATGGATCGAATAGCAAGTCAATCTGATAGATATCAAGAGCGCCGAAACCGTCAGAAGATTTTTTAGCCACCAGAGCAGTATTTGAGTTACCGGTAGGCGCAAAGAAAAGATTATTGGTAGTTGTATTTATAGGATAACCAAGATTAACAGGTTGCTGCCATTTTCCATTAGCATCTTTCATAGAATAGAAGATATCATATTCGCCAATATTATAATGGCCTTCGCTGCTGAAAAAAAGAATATTGCCATTTTGGCTGATGAAAGGAGTAGTTTCGTTATCGGGGGTATTGATCATTTTTCCCAGATTAACGGGTTTACCCCATTGGCCTGATGCATCTTTAGTTGATACAAAAATATCAAGCTTGCCTGAGCCCTTGGCATTGGATGAAAAGAAGAGCTGATTACCATCGGCAGAGATACAGCCATGTGTTTCGTCGGCTTTGGTATTAATGTTTGCACCCAGCGGTTGAGCAACAGACCAACTGCCATCAGTGAGATTGCTGACAAAGATATCATTCAGCCCATTGATGTTGACAACAACGAATAATTGTGTTCCATCTGCTGAAAGGGAAGTTGGTTTCATGTTACCATCAGATCCGATCTGCGATGAAATATTTACCGGTGTTGACCATGAGCCCTGGTTGCGTGTCGAATAAAAAATAGCATCATACAATTTAAGTTTGGTAATGTATACAATCGTATTTCCATCGTACGACATCACTGCATTAAAGTTGTCTGCTTCGTCATTAATCACATTTCCGAGATTCAGGTATTTGATATTAACCGGCTTATCCATCAGTATCTGAGCACGTTTACAAGTAGTAATTTCGCGATCAACGATGGATGCCGTATACTCAACATAGTAGGGTGACGCCGTAAACTGTTCGATGGTTTCAAGCGCTTTGTCAATCTGTCCGTTCAGCCGGTATGCTTTACCCAGATAAAAGAGCGTATGCAGCGGGGCTGTTGTGTTTTTAAAAGAATATTCGTTATACGTGTCGGAAATATTGCGCACTGCGCGTTTGAGGTAGTTAATTGATTTCAGCTCTTCGCCGGCCAGGTTGAAGTAGCACATTGCAATTTTATAATTGATACTCTCATTGCCGGTATCCATCTGGAACAACTGAAGGAAATTATAGAGCGCTTCTTTATAATCGCCCGATTCATAAAAAAATAATCCATTATTAAATGTTTCTTTCGGGTCGGCAACCGGCTGTGAAAAAACACTTAACAACAATGCAGTGAAAAAGAATAACAGGATTATTTTTTTCATGGGTTGGTTTTTTTTTCAAGTCCAAATATACAGAATCGAATGGTAACAAAATATTGTTGAGCCATTTTTTTCATACGTTGTTTTAAAAAAACTGCTATGGCATTTTAATATACTGAATATCAATTAATTATTTTCCGGCATATTCCATCAGATAGGCCTTAATAAAATCATCAATATCACCATCAAGTACATCCTTTGTATTTGAGGTTTCGACATCGGTGCGGAGATCTTTCACCATTTTATAGGGATGAAGAACATAACTTCTGATCTGTGAACCCCATTCAATTTTTTTCTTTTGCGCTTCAATTTTTTGTTGTTCTTCCCGGCGTTTGCGTAGCTCAAGTTCATAGAGCATTGATTTGAGAATGCGCATGGCATTTTCTTTGTTCTGAAGTTGTGAACGCGATTCCTGGTTTTCGACAACAATGCCTGTAGGAGCATGGCGGAGACGTACTGCTGTTTCGACCTTGTTTACATTCTGTCCGCCGGCACCACTGGAGCGATATGTTTCGAAAGAGATATCGGCTGCATTGATAATAATATTGATTGAATCATCAACCACAGGAGAGACAAAAACAGAAGCAAAGCTGGTATGCCGTTTATTATTGGCATCGAATGGAGATAAGCGTACCAGCCGGTGTATGCCATTTTCGCTTTTGAGATATCCGTAGGCATAGTCACCCTCAAATTCAATGATGGCCGAGTCAATACCGGCAATATCTCCGGGTATAACATCTATTTCCTTTACTT
>CAZRNJ010000347.1:0-2114 GCA_964601385.1 uncultured Bacteroidales bacterium
CCCTGATTTTTCAGTTGATAAATTTCAACTGAAAAACGCTCTTGAAAATCAATCCTTTGGTGTTCAAACCAAAGGAAAATTTTCTACGGCGGCATCGCTTTCGCAAAGCTTTAGCGGAGCAAAGCGTCGCTTTCGCCATTTCATGGCTATAGCGAGCAAAGGGTTACCGGGTACGCTCAACCGGAAAAACCGTTTGAGCTGTTTGCAGTTTTTCAACTGCAAAATCCCGGTTGAATACGATGGAAATTATTCGGACACAATTATTACCGTTGATCGGGCGCATTGGTTATCAATCGTGGCAGCAGTGATCAGGTATGTGCCTCCGCTTAACGCAGTTCGTGAGAATTCAATTTCATTATACCCTTTAAATAATGCACCATTCTGTAATAATACACTGATTAATCTGCCTGACAGATCATACAGAAAAAGGTTTATATCTGCGTCTTCATTTAGAATCAATGCGGCTCTGGCATGATACAATACAGGATTAGGATAAACCATGAGCGATGCAATTATTCCTGTTTCATCACCACACCGTTGTTTTGGTATTACCGGTACTGCCCATTCAGTAATCGCTGCCACAACGGCCTGCATGATCAGATGCATTTTATCCGATGAGTTTGCCGACAGGTTTAATACGTCCTGCGGTTTATGAATATACGGCGAATAGTAGTTTTTATCTGCCGATTCGATTATGGTTAACCCGTCAATTCCTGCATTCCAGAACGACATGATATCTGTTCCTGTTCCCGGTGCATGGCTGTTTTTATTAATACTGATGCCTTTAACATAGGTTTCTTTTAATGTCGTAAAACTGTCGAACAGGTTTAATCGTCCATCAGGGTTTGCAAGCACATCCATTGAGTACGTGTCGCCCTTGTGGTAGGCAATCATATCGAGGTTTAGCACCGCAACTATGATCTCACTGTTGCCGGCTATTTGTTTTACATAGGCCTTGCTGCCGATAAGCCCCTGTTCTTCTGCTGAGAAACAAATGAATCGCAGCGTATACCGGAAGTGCATATCCTTCAAAATTCGTGCTGCTTCCAGAACCCCTGCGGTGCCCGATGCATTATCATCGGCTCCTGGCGCGCCGGCTGCATAAGAATCCCAGTGGCCGCAAAGGATTATTATGCTGTCTCTGTTCGAATAGCCGTATTTATCTGCTATGATATTGGGAGCTGCAATCTGACCATTATATTGAAATTCATGATAATAAACGGTATCCGGATCGCAAGAGCGCAGATAGTTATTGAGAAATCCGGCTGTTACCCTTGATGCCGGTACATGCGAAAAACGCTCCATTATCTGCAATGTGCCAATTTTTTGCCACATCGTGTCGGTTGATATTCGCAGTAAAATGTCTTCTATATAAGGATTATATGATTGAGCATAAAGTATGTTGCTAAAAAAAAATGCCAATGCTGCCAGGATAATTATATTCATCCTGCGTACCGTTTTTTTTGTGATGGTTAGTATTTTGGGGATTTGCATTTTTTCTGCACAAAAAGTATTCTTTCAAAAATAAAAAAAAAGATTTATAATTGTTACATTTGAGCATGAATACACAGCAACGGTTAGAGAAGTTATATACGAAGTATAACAATGTGCGCTATTTCGCTGATGACCCGGTAATGATACCGCGTCAGTTCAGTCGGAAAGAGGATATTGAAATCTCCGGCTTCTTTGCTGCGCTGTTTGCATGGGGAAACCGTAAAACAGCAAATGCCAAGGCCATGGATCTGATGAAACGCATGAATCACCGGCCGCATCATTTTGTTACCTGTGCAAAAGATTATCGTAACTGCAATGGATTTGCCCACCGCACTATCCGTTCGGCTGATGTGGTTTTTTTACTGCGCGGCCTGCGGAATTTGTATTCACAGTATGGCTCAATGGAGGATTATTTTTCGCCGGTTGCCCGATCCAGAGGAATTAAGGACGCCATCCATTCGTTCCGAAATTTTTTATTGTCTGAAAAGCACGCGCTATACAGCGAAAGGCATTTATCAGAACCTTATAAAAATTCGGGTTGTAAGCGGATGAATCTGTTTTTGCGATGGATGGTACGCCGCGATAATGTAGATATGGGTATTTGGCAAACAGTGGATAGC
>CAZRNJ010000348.1:0-2100 GCA_964601385.1 uncultured Bacteroidales bacterium
GCTTACCACTATCTCGAACACAGAGCTTATCTTCCTCTTGCCGGTTCATTTCTTGCAGTATCAGCCATACAGGTCAACTTAATTAAAAAGAACCAACAGTTACTATTCATCAGTTATCTTATACTGCTGATGATCTTATCCGTCCGGCGATCCTATATTTATCAAAATGCCATATCCTTTTATTCCGATGCCATAGCCACTAATCCCCGCGCTGCTCTGGCATATAATAACCGGGGACTTGCCTACTATTCGACCGGACAAACGAGAAAAGCGATTAACGACTACACTTTTGCCATCCGGTATAAACCCGACTTCTATAATGCCTTGTTTAATCGTGCAACAGCGTTGTTCGAATCGGCCGATTACAAGGCCGCCATTGATGATTACAGTCGTTCGCTCCAATTGATAAACAGCTATGCCGATGCATGGCATAACCGCGGTGTTGCCCGTTATCATACGGGCGATTATGTCAATGCACTAAACGACTTTTCAGAAACAATTAAGCGAAATCCTTCATCCATGACAGGATATTTCAACAAAGGATTATGCGAAAATGCATTAAAACGATACGCTGACGCAATCAACAGTTTTACTCATGCCATCTCTATAAGCCCTTCAAACTATGATGCCTGGAATAACCGGGGTATTTCCCATTTTTATTCCGGGTTTCCGGAAAAGGCCATTGCTGATTACACACAGGCGCTGCTGCTTAAACCGGATTATACACAAGCTATCTACAACCGGGGTTTGGCATACAGCGCTGCCGGCAACATTAAAGCAGCATGCGACGAATGGAAAAACTATTATTCCCTGACGAACGATACAACAGTATTGCAGTGGATTAAAAACTACTGCAGGAAATAGCCATCACTTGTCAGTCCATTTTTTCCGCAGGTGGCTGTGCCGTATGCCATAAATAAAATAGATTAGCAGACCAATCACAAGCCAGAGAATCAAACGTTCCCATGTTGCCCACGGCAAGGAGACCATTTGTGAAAGGCAAACTAAAGCGCCAGCTAAGGGCACCCAAGGGACAAAGGGTGTACGGAAAGGCCGTGGGGCATCCGGTTTTGTTTTACGTAAAACAATAATACTTATGCAAACAATCACAAATGCCAGCAATGTACCGATAGATACCAGTTCGCCCAGTATTCTGATAGGAAAAAGACCGGCAATAACCGCAGCTACAGCACCGGTGATAATCGTTGGAATATACGGAGTTTTAAATCGGGGATGAACTTTTCCGAAACTTTTGGGTAACAGTCCGTCACGCGACATGGAGAAAAAAATTCTCGGTTGCCCCATCAACATCACAAGCATTACTGAGCTAAGACCCGCAATAGCGCCAATTTTGATGAGTGGTTTCAGCCAATTCAATGCAGAGCCGATATGTTCGAGCGCAAGAGCAATGGGCGCTGCGACATTCAGTTCACTGTAATGTACAATGCCTGTGAGTATAGCAGCCACAGCCACATACAAAAGAGTACACACAAGCAGAGACACAAGAATACCGATAGGCATTGACCGTTGAGGATCCTTTGTCTCCTGCGCGGCTGTGGAGACAGCATCAAACCCGATATAAGCGAAAAAAATTACCCCTGCGCCGGCAAAAATACCCGACCATCCAAATTTGCCAAATTCACCGGTGTTTTCAGGAATAAAGGGTATCCAGTTGCTTGTATCAATGTAGTGCATTCCAAAAAAAATAAAAAGCAGGATAACAACCAGCTTAATTAAAACAATGATATTATTAAACTGTACCGACTCTTTGATGCCAATCACAAGTAAAGCGGTAATTAGCAGTATTACTGCTACAGCCGGAAAATTGAGGATTGCGCCGGTAAGCATCCAACCGCGGCCTTCAATAAAATTTACAGGCGCGTTACACAATGCATCGGGGATTATTATATTAAAATCACGTAAAAAACTGACCATATAACCCGACCAACCCACTGCCACCGTTGATGATGCAAAAAGATATTCAAGGATCAGATCCCATCCGATAATCCATGCTAAAAATTCCCCGAGCGTAGCATAGGCATATGTATAAGCGCTGCCGGCAACAGGTATCATTGCAGCAAACTCGGCATAGCATAAACC
>CAZRNJ010000349.1:0-2087 GCA_964601385.1 uncultured Bacteroidales bacterium
ATCATGCAATGGACTCTGCCGACCGCGCCGAAGTGGAAAAAGCCTGCCTGAAACTGGAACCCGCTTTCATGCAAGTATTGTGGGTCTTTGCCAATAACAATGCTTCTACAACCTACTATGCAGAACAACAAAAAATGGAAAATAACAGTAGTTCTATTATTCGATGATTCAAAAACAAAACGCATGAACCCGGAAAGATCCGTCAGTGAAATTATGACGACGCAGTTGGTAACGGTTTCACCAGATACCAAAGCGAAAGAAGTGTACGAAATTTTCAAAGAACATGATTTCCATCATGTACCGGTCGTGGAGAAAGGCGAGGTATTATTGGGTATCATCAGCAAAGAAGACTTTTTTAAGGTGTCATATATCCTTTCGCAGCAAACAACCGGCAAAACATGGACTGAAAATCAGTACCAATCGCTAACCGCGAAAGATTTTATGACCAACTATCCGATGACCCTCGATCCGGAGGACACAATCGGACTGGCAGCAGATATTTTCTTGTCGAATAAATTTCATGCTTTGCCCGTAGTGGAAGATTTTCGGTTGGTTGGTATCATTACCTCACACGACTTGTTGAGATATAGTTTTAATTCATCATATGTTGACAGCGAATTCGAAAGCGGAGAAGAGCCGGATTTATTCGCCAAAGAAGAAAAAGACGATGAAAACGAGCTTTTCTGAAATGATCACTCCATTGTTCAACATTGAAAAATAAAGTCATGGACAAAACGACGAGCGTCAGCAGTATCATGACCACCAATGTCATTACGGTTTCTCCCGATGACACAATGGACAAGGTACAGAACATTTTTCGCGAAAACGGCATTCACCACGTGCCAGTCACAGAAAATGGCAAGGTAGTAGGTATTATTAGTCATTCCGACTATCTGCGCCTGCAAAATACGTTCACGCTTTTTAAAACAGCTAAAAGCGAGGAATACAACAGTTCGATTATGCGCTCGCTGCTGGTAAAGGAAGTAATGACCAAGCAGGTCGCCAAGCTGGAGGCTACGGATACTGTAGAGCTTGCGGCAGGTTTCTTCCGCGAAAACCTGTTCCATGCCTTGCCCGTAGTTGATCCGGAAGGTAAACTTGTGGGCATTGTTACAACGTATGATCTGCTAAATTTTGCGTTTAGTGATAATTAAGTAAAGCGCGATAGGTTTTTAATATTTTCTGTGGTGAAACGCCAAAGCGAAACATGTTGAAAACAAGAAAATGGGTGAATTGTACACGTAAATAGCCATTCAAGGCATATTTACGGGCAGATGCTACCGTGTCTTTGGGTATAATTTTAAAAGGATAACTTTTTGTGGCGCGTATAATCAAATCATATTCTTCCATGATACAATAAGTTTCGTCATATCCATTTATTGCTTCAAATACCCGGCGGGTTATAAATAGCGTTTGATCTCCACCCCGGCACCAGAGAAACGGAAAACGTGTCATATAAGAATTAATCCAGAGAAAGGGGTGGCGGGAATCAATCCTCAATCGAAAACTTCCGATCGAAAAGCCTTCACTAACAGCACGTTGCAGATCATACATATAAGTAGAGGGCGGCAAAGTATCGGCATGAACAAAGTAAAGTAGTTTCCCTGTAGAGTGCCGCGCCCCAAAATTCATTTGCTGCGCCCGCCCTTTCTGGGGCGACCTCATGACCGTAGCGCCGGCGTTCTGTGCCAGCTTCACTGTATTATCCGTGCTTCCTCCATCTACCACAATCAATTCGGCGATGTATCCCTTTCCACCTTCAAGTATCCTTTTTATCAATCGTTCAATGTGTGCAGCTTCATTCAAAACCGGAATAATAACACTCACTTTCATTTCTCAAAATCATTTGCACCAATTTATGTACGAAAAATCAACTCATCCAGATTTTAAGGTAAAAAAATGACGCGAATGACTATTTTTTTAGATACGCCGCACAACCAATTCATATTGCATTGCATCTATTAATGTGTTAAAGTACATTTGTAAATGTACCTATTTGTCATTTACGCGTTATTTTGATGTATTTATTTTCTTCTAAGTACAGGACAAAAGTCTAATTTCAAGAAATAAGCTCAAAAAGTTGAGCA
>CAZRNJ010000350.1:0-2064 GCA_964601385.1 uncultured Bacteroidales bacterium
GTGTAGATGTGCCGGTATTCATGAATGCAATAGTTTTATAGTAATTAAAGGTTAAAAAAATCCCCCTCGTAAAGAGAGGGGGACTGATATTAAAATGGTCAGAGGTAAAGATTTATAATTTGTTCAAATAATTCTTGTTTCCCACTAATCTGTTTTGGTTCGCCGTTTTTAATAGCGAGATCTCGCAGGTCTTCCAGCGTAAGTTGTCCTTTTTCAAATTTCTGTCCTTCGGCGCTGTTGAATGAAGCATAGCGTTCTTTTCTTAATTTTTTGTAATCAGATTTTTCGAGGATATCGGTGGCTACAAGTAATGCGCGGGCAAAGGCATCCATACCGCTGATATGCGAAATAAAGATGTCCTCCAGGTCTGTTGAGTTACGGCGTGTTTTAGCATCAAAGTTGATTCCGCCTGTGGTGAATCCACCGGCTTCTAAAATTACCAGCATCGCTTCGGTGAGTTCGTAAATATTTATGGGGAACTGGTCGGTGTCCCACCCATTCTGGTAGTCGCCGCGGTTGGCATCTATACTTCCGAGCATTCCGGCATCGGCAGCAATCTGCAGATCGTGCTGGAAGGTGTGCTGTGCCAAAGTGGCATGGTTGACTTCAACATTTAGTTTAAAATCTTTTTCCAGTCCGTACTGGCGTAAAAATCCAATTACGGTTGCTGAATCAAAGTCATACTGGTGTTTTGAGGGTTCCATGGGTTTGGGTTCAACCAGGAACGTACCTTTCCATCCCTGCTTGCGTGCATAATCACGAGCCATCGTGAGAAAGCGCCCCATGTGTTCGAGTTCGGTTTTGGTGTTGGTATTCAGCAGCGATCCGTACCCTTCACGGCCACCCCAGAAAACATAGTTTTCACCGCCCAGAGCAATCGTGGCGTCCAGGGCGTTTTTAACCTGCGTGCCTGCCCAGGTTACTACATTAAAATCGGGATTGGTTGAGGCACCATTCATATAACGCGGATGGGAGAACAGGTTGGCAGTACCCCATAACAATTTAACACCTGATTGTTTTTGCTTTTCTTTGGCATATTCAATCATTTGTTGCAGGCGTTTTTCGCTTTCAGCTATGCTGTCGCCTTCCTCAACCAGATCAAAGTCGTGAAAACAGTAAAAGGGAATACCTATCTTGGTCATAAATTCAAAGCCGGCATCCATCTTGTTTTTACCACGGGTTATGGCATCGGCTCCTTCTAACCATGCAAATTTTTTAGTGCCCGGACCAAAGGGGTCGCCGCCTGTGCCGCATAAGGTATGCCAATAAGCCATGGCAAAGCGGAAATGATCTTTCATGCTTTTACCGGATATGATTTTATTTTCGTCATAATATTTGAATGCTAACGGATTCTTCGAATCTTTGCCTTCGTAGTTTATTTTTCCTATTCCTTTAAAGAATTCGGTTTTTCCTATTGTTACTTCCATAATTTCTGTTTTTTTAAGTGATCAGTTATTTATTTATGATTGTATTTAGCGTTTTTATCCATTGTTCGTATGCTTGTTTGTAGCTGTCGGTTTTTGTTTTATCCGGTGAGATAGTTTCTAATTTTTTCAGCCCTGCGAATGCTTCGTTGAACGATTTGTATATACCTGCGCCAATCCCTGCACCCTTGGCAGCGCCCTGTGATCCATCGGTGTCGAATAATTCGATGGTTGCCCCGGTGATTCCGGCCAGTGTGTCACGGAACAAGGGACTGAGGAACATGTTTGCTTTGCCTGCGCGGATAACCGAAGGATGAATTCCTGTCTGCTTCATCAATTCAATGCCATAGCCAAACGAGAATACGATACCTTCCTGAGCCGCCCTCAGGATGTGCTGGCGTTTGTGAATATTAAAATTCAGATTGCTGATCTGGCTGCCTGTATTTTTGTTGTTGAGCATTCGTTCAGCGCCATTACCGAAGGGAAGGATAATTAGTCCTTCGCTGCCAATAGCAACGGTTGAGGCCAGCTTATTCATTTCATCATAATTCATGGCCCCTCCGCCAATAATATGTTTAAGCCACGAATTAAGAATCCCCGTGCCGTTCACGCACAGGAGCACACCAAGCCGTGTATTTTT
>CAZRNJ010000351.1:0-2046 GCA_964601385.1 uncultured Bacteroidales bacterium
AAGCTGTGGTGGTGCATCCGCGCGCTGATTTCGCCTTTTATGCCTTTGATCCTATCATTAATCAGGCCGCAAATTGGCATTATATGAATGGCGGACGCTCGTCGGCACCTGTGGTTTTCTGGTTAATTATTAACCGCGGAGGGGAACAGGCCGCACAACATTCCCAGGCCATACAAACGATGCTGGCCCATGTTCCGGGATTGAAAGTGATAGCTCCCTCTACTGCGTACGATGTTAAAGGATTGCTTATTGCAGCAGTGAACGACCCCGGACCGGTGGTTTTTATGGATGATCGCTGGCTTTATTCAAATCAATGTGATACTGTACCTGAAGAAATGTATGAAGTGGAAATCGGTAAAGCGACCATACAACATGAGGGAAGTGACGTCACCATGGTTTCTTATTCATGGACAGCATTCGAATGCCGTCGTGCGGTAAATGAACTGAATCGTTACGGTATAGCTGTTGAACTGATTGACCTGCGATCGCTTAAACCATGGGATGATGACCTGATTTACAAATCTGTACTGAAAACACGCCGTCTTATCGTGGTGGACGCCACATGGAAGAGTTTTGGTTTATCAGCTGAGATTCTGGCCCGTATCACCGAACGTCTTAACGCTGTTTTCCCTGTTCCCATGTTACGCATCAATCTTCCTGATGCACCTGCTCCCGCTTCATCGGTACTCGAAAAACAATATTATATTACGGCTGAAATGATTATTGAAAAAACAAAAGAATTTATTAATAAAATACCTCATGGAACGTAAAGTGCGATTTGTTGAACCTGCAAAACTGTACAGGACATTAAAAACCGAACTTGATAATGCTTATTACGATGTGATGTCAACCGGCCAACTGATTGACCGGGGACATCTGAAATCATTTGAAGAAAATCTTGCCCGTTTTGTAGGCACACGATATGCCGTGGGCCTCAATAGTGGTTACGATGCGTTGCATATCTCGCTTCGCGCTGCCGGGATTGGCCCCGGAGATGAAGTGATTGTGCCTGCCCATACTTTTGTGGCCACCTGTTCGGCTGTGGTGAATGTAGGCGCCACGCCGGTACTGGTGGATGTAGCCAGGGATTTTAATATTGATGTACGGCTTATTGAACCGGCTATTACCAGCCGTACCAGGGCGATTATCCCTGTTCATCTGAGCGGTTGGATGGCTGATATGCCCGCCATTATGCAACTTGCTGAAAAATATCATCTGATCGTTATCGAAGATGCCTGTCAAAGTTTAGGTTCAACGATTAATGGTAAAGGTGCCGGGGCCTGGGGTCTAACCGGTTGTTTTAGTTTTTATCCGTTTAAAATACTGGGTGGTTATGGTGATGGAGGCGCCATTACGACCAATAGTGAGGAAGTGGCTCTGTTTGCCCGGCGTATGCGGTTTAATGGAGAAGATCGTGAAACCGGCGAGTACCACGGTCATGGTTTTACCTGCTTGCTGGATAACCTGCAGGCCGCATTTCTCGATATCAAACTCCGTTATATGCCCCGCTGGATTGAACGCCGGAAACAGATTGCTGAAAAATACCGTAATTCTTTATCTGACTTATCTGATCTTTTACTCCCTCATTATTCACGGCCCGGGTCGGATCATGTTTATCAAAATTATACCATCCGGTCCAAACAGGGAAATGATTTTTCAGAGTACCTAAAACAGCATGGGGTGGAGGTGCTTACCCAGTTCCGTAAACCTTATTATAAACATGTAGCGCTTAATCTCGAAGATAAAGGATTCTCGGAAACCGAGGCCTTGAGCCGCGAAGTGTGTTCATTGCCCATGAATGTCGAAATTGATGATGAGGATATAGATTATGTTATCTCGGTCGTGCGATCGTTTTATGGTAAATAATTGAATAATAAAACCTGAATGAAAGAATTGTCAAAAATCACAGAAACATTTACCGAATCGGTAATCCGTGAGATGACACGAATCAGCGATGAGGTGGGAGGGTATAATTTATCTCAGGGTTTCCCTGATTTTGAGAGTCCTTCTGAAACTAAGGAAGCGGCTATTCGCGCTATCCGGGGA
>CAZRNJ010000352.1:0-2039 GCA_964601385.1 uncultured Bacteroidales bacterium
GGGCTACATTCCCTGGTCTATGGGAGCACCCGCGACCATACCTTATCCGTTAAGGCGCTGGCCAGCGATGGAACCGAATTGACATTCACTTCCCTCACTAATGACGAATTCAACTACAAATGCCAGGTTCCGGGGATTGAAGGAAATATCTACCGAACCTTGCAACAGATATTATCGGATAAAAAAAATGCGCAGGAAATCCGCGAGCAGTACCCCGATCCTCGTAATCATCGTCGCAATACCGGTTATGCAATTGATTTATTACTTGAGTGCGAACCATTCACACCGGGTGGTGAAAAATTCAATTTATGTAAACTGATTGCCGGTTCAGAAGGCACGCTGGTATTTATCACAGAGATAAAATTAAACCTTGTACCCTTACCTCCGCCTGTACGCGGCCTGCTGTGCGTACATTGCCGGTCGGTAGAAGAGGCGATTCAAGCCAACCTAATCGGCTTAAAATACAAGCCCCAGGCCATAGAGCTGATGGATAACAAAATTCTTGAACTGACCAAAGGGAACATTGAACAACGAAAAAACCGTTTTTTTGTTGAAGGAGATCCGGGAGCAATACTTATTATTGAGTTAGCCGGAGAAACAAAAGAACAGGTCGCCACAACCGGATCATCCATAGAGCAGGAGTTACGGCAAAATAAGATGGGATATCATTACCCCATGATCTATGGGGCAGATATAAAAAAAGTGTGGGATCTGCGCAAAGCAGGATTAGGTGTTCTATCCAATATGCCCGGTGACGCAAAACCTGTATCGGTTATTGAAGACACTTCGGTTCATCCGGAACAACTATCCGAATACATCCGTGAATTTAACGGCATACTAAAGAAATACAAACTTGAGTGTGTATATCATGCACATATAGCAACAGGAGAACTTCACCTTAGGCCAATTATTAACCTGAAAACAAAAGAAGGGATTGAACTTTTTCACGCCATCGCGTTTGAGACAGCCAAACTGGTAAAAAAATATCGCGGATCGCTCAGCGGCGAGCATGGTGACGGACGCCTGCGAGGTGAATTTATCCCTTTGATGGTAGGTGAAAAGAACTACCGATTACTTAAACAGATTAAATCATCGTTCGACCCGATGACTATTTTCAATGCCGGGAAAATCATTGACACTCCACCAATGAATACCATGCTGCGATATGAGCCGGGCGGCAAAGAGAGGACGATCAAAACAATCTTTGATTTTTCGGCGACCGGCGGTATTCTCAGGGCAGCAGAACAGTGCAATGGATCGGGCGACTGCCGCAAATCACATATTATTGGCGGCACCATGTGTCCGAGCTATATGGCAACCCGTGATGAGCGGCATGTAACACGGGCACGCGCAAACATGCTGAGGGAGTTTCTCACCCATTCCAAACGCATGAATCCGTTTGACCATAAAGAACTGTATGAAATCCTTGAACTATGTATCTCATGCAAAGCATGCAAGGCCGAATGTCCTTCAAATGTTGATATAGCTAAGCTAAAAGCCGAGTTTCTGCAACACTATTATGATGCAAACGGGACACCTTTGCGGGCACTGCTTGTAGGGAACATCACACTGATCAATCAGTTAGGATCACTCTTTCCGCGGTTGACCAATACTGTGCTGGGAAGCCGTCTGGTAAGATCAATTGCCTTTCCGCTTGTAGGATTTAGTCCGCACCGTCAAATGCCATCCATTCATCCCTATCCCTTCACCCGGTGGCGACGCAAAAACTCGACACAGCCCAATCCATCAAAAGGGAAAGTATGCCTGTTTGTTGACGAATTTTCGGAATACAATGATACAGTTATAGCCGAAAAATGCTATAAACTACTGGTTACGCTCGGATTTGAAGTACTCTTTTACAAGCATACCTTAAGCGGACGTACTTATTTATCAAAAGGACTGTTACGGAAAGCCCGTAAGCTTGCCGATACGAATGTCCGCCTGCTTAGTCCTATGATTTCAGCCGATATACCCCTTATAGGCATTGAGCCCTCGGCTATTCTGGCATTCAGGGATGAATATCCTGATTTGGTTAAGCC
>CAZRNJ010000353.1:0-2023 GCA_964601385.1 uncultured Bacteroidales bacterium
TGCCACCGGCATTATCATAGGCCTTTGCATAGAGGGTATAAGAACCGGCTAAAAAATTACTCCAGTTAAACGTGTATGGAGTTGTATTATCTTCTCCTAATAGCTGCGAGCCAGCGTAGAATTCAACTTTTGATATTGTGCCATCTGAATCAGACGCATTGGCAGTAATTGAAATGGTGTTTCCAATATTGAAAGATGTTCCTAATGCAGGACTGGTAATAGCTACAACAGGCAGAGAATTTGAAGACACCGGTACACCATACACTTCAAGTTCATATAATCGTAAGATATTATCAACTCCGGATAAACCGTTCAAACGAACCTTTGTTGTTGTAACTTTAGTAAAGGTTTCATTAACAACAGGATTTGTATTTGTTGGTTTATCAATGATTTTTATCCATGCTGTACCGTTCCAGTATTCAAAATTATAACCTATTCCATTGGTATATCCATTGTAGCCAACCCAGAATTTTATTTGTTCAATTTCAAATGTACCTTGCAAATCAACCTCTAACCAATGAGGCCATGCTGTATTCGCAGAGATCCAGCGAGAGGCATTATCACTATTGTTTCCATCAACAGCATTGCTGGCAGGATATGACGAACTTAACTGAGAATCGGAAGTAACCGGCTTTTTCAATGCTATATTTTGCGTTGCTGAATTTGGATTATTTACCACAACAGATATTGCAGAAGATATGCTTGTTGCGTTCTCATTATCGGTCGCTTTAGCGGTAATACTATAACTACCGGCCTGAACATTTGTCCATGTATAACCGTAGGGACTAGTCAAATCTTCGCCAAGTTTAGTAGTACCATTAAAGAACTCTACTTTACTGATAGTTCCGTCAATATCAGTTGCATTGGCAGAAATAGCAATATTTGCTCCTTCAGTAAAAGAGGTATTATTGGCAGGACTGGTAATACTGATTGAAGGACTCTGATTTTCCGGGATTATTGAGCCATCACCAATTACTGATACTTTTTTACCGGTACGGTCATACGAACAGAATTCTAATGCACCTCTGGCACAAAGTAATGTTGCAGGTCCAAAACTTGCTTCTTTTATAAAAGCATCAGATTCAGCTTCATTGCTCCATATTTTATCGGCATTTGCAGCAGAAGTCATTTTAAAAATATTTATGGGACGACCATTGTAATGGTTAATGATTTTCATATAACTATCTTTTGCAAGATAGCGGCTGGCAAGCTCAAAATAATGCCTTCTTTGGAACCTGTACTCTTCACTGGTACGTTCTTTGTATCCGGCACTTGTTTCAGTTTTCGGGTTCCAGTAGGCCGCGGCATAATAATCCATATATCTTTCATACTTGCTCTTTCCGTTAACCTCTTCGGATGAGTATAAATCTATGCCGTTATGACGAGCCATTTCTAATATATGGTTCATCGCACAAAGGGTAAAATGCTCATACATGTATTGCTTTGAAAGAATATCTTCTTCTCCGACAAGTTCTCCCGCTGGTTTAACATCTAACAACTGACCTTCCGAACTTACTTTGCGTAAAGTATATGACTTGGCCATTTTAGTTACCGCGGTAACATTATCACAAATCATACCACAAGCCATTATTGTGGCATGCATCCACGTTGCCCTGTTGGTGCCAGCTACGGTAAGTTCATAGTTTACCAGTTTTAAATTTGCAACTAACGAATTCAGATATCTTTGATGCCATGTTTTGAAATTTGTTTTTTGTTCAGTTGTCATGTAAGGCCATAGCAAATCAATCGCTTCAATAATACTTATAAATGAGGAAGTGGGTCCAACATCTATAGTATATCTTGGGATGATTGGGTATTTCTTGAAGAAAAACTCATCAACCAGATACACTCCGTGTTTAGCATACTTATCATCACCAGATATGTGCGAAGCCATAGCTAGGTTACTTAAAGCATGTCCTAAAAAAACATAATAACCACGCACATAATTATTGCAGTTTTTACCGCCACCTAATAATTTTGAAGAATCAGTAGGGTTTAAATCGTTATTACAAAAAATATTGTT
>CAZRNJ010000354.1:0-2022 GCA_964601385.1 uncultured Bacteroidales bacterium
GCCACGGCTGGTAAGAGCGGGACAACGTGTGGCTATCTGTGACCAGCTTGAAGATCCTAAGGTGGCAAAAAAAATTGTTAAACGCGGAATAACCGAACTGGTAACCCCTGGTGTAGCGCTTAATGATAATATCCTCGAACGAAAGGAAAGTCACTTCCTTTCATGCCTCCATCTCGAAAAATCAGCCGCTGGTGTCGCTTTTCTCGATTTGTCAACAGGAGAGTTTCTGGTTGCTCAGGGAGATTTCGAATATATTGATAAACTGCTGAATAATTTTCAACCCAAAGAGGTATTGTATGATAAATCCAAAGAAAGTCAGTATAACACACTTTTTGGAGGCCGCTTTTATAGTTATAAGCTTGATGAATGGGTGTTTACTGAACAAAATGCTAAGGATAAACTGTTGCAGCAGTTTAAAACAAACACTCTCAAAGGGTTTGGCGTAGAGCCATTGACTTACGGTATAATTGCTGCAGGCGCTATCCTTCAATACCTTCAGAATACCCAGCATCTGCACACCAAACATATAACCAAAGTATCGCGTATTGAAGAAGATCACTATATGTGGCTCGATCGCTTTACGATACGGAATCTCGAACTTTTTTATCCGCTGCATGACGGCGCGAAGGCATTTTGTGAAGTGATTGACCGTACAATTTCTCCTATGGGCGCCCGCTTGCTAAAACGTTGGATATCCCTTCCCTTAAAAGAATGTGTGCCGGTAAATGAACGACTTAATGTGGTTGATTATTTTATACGCAACCCTGCAGTAAAAACTATTGTTGAAGAAACCCTGAGACAGGCCGGAGACCTTGAACGTATGATCTCCAAAATATCTTCGAACCGCATTACACCTCGCGAAGTGATTCAATTGCGTAATGCCCTGCTTACCATTCCGCCGGTTAAAGAAGTTTGTAATAGTTCAGGTGAAAAATCACTCCGGATGATTGCCGAACAGCTTAATCCGTGTCAGCTTGCTGTTGAACAGATTGGACACACGCTTAAACCTGATGCCCCTAATGCTGTTAATAAAGGAAATGTCATTGCCGAAGGGGTGTCTGCTGAACTGGATGAACTGCGCTCAATCTGTTATTCGGGTAAAGATTATATCGCCGGCATCCAGAAAAAGGAATCGGAACAGACAGGTATTCCATCTCTGAAAATCGGGTTTAATAATGTTTTTGGCTACTATATTGAGGTAACTCACACACATAAAAATAAAGTACCGGCCAATTGGATCCGGAAACAAACGCTGGTAAATGCCGAGCGCTATATTACTGAGGAGCTGAAAGAGTATGAGATGAAAGTCCTGGGCGCTGAAGAAAAGATTGTTGAACTCGAAACACGGCTGTTCAATGATCTGATTAACCGGCTGTTCGAATATCTTCCTTCAATACAGTTAAATGCTGCGTTGCTGGCTAAGCTCGACTGCCTGTCGTCATTCGCCACTGTTGCTGTTGAGAACGGTTATGTGCGTCCTGTAGTCAACGATTCAGATGTTATCAGCATTAAGGAAGGTCGTCATCCCGTGATCGAAACAATGCTGGCCGTAACAGAAAAATATATCTCTAACGATGTGTTTCTTGATAGCGGAACACAACAGATTATTATTATTACAGGACCGAATATGTCTGGTAAGTCGGCCCTGCTGCGACAAACAGCGCTGATTGTGCTGATGGCACAGATCGGATGCTTTGTTCCGGCGCAATCAGCCGAGATCGGACTGGTAGATAAAATCTTTACCCGTGTGGGTGCATCGGATAATCTTTCGCTGGGTGAATCTACCTTTATGGTTGAGATGCACGAAGCGGCCAGTATCCTTAATAATGTGTCGCACCGCTGTCTTATCCTGCTCGACGAAATCGGACGCGGAACGAGCACGTATGACGGAATATCCATTGCCTGGGCTATTGTCGAATATCTGCATGAACACCCGTCGGCAAAAGCTAAAACAATGTTTGCAACCCATTATCATGAACTTATCGAAATGGAGAAATCATTCCCGCGAATTAAAAATTTTAA
>CAZRNJ010000355.1:0-2021 GCA_964601385.1 uncultured Bacteroidales bacterium
TTAGTATAGTGTGTCCATTTCGTATCAGCGCATTAAATGAAGCAAGCAGCTTTTTTATATCATGGAAATGTAATCCGGTGGTTGGTTCATCAAAGATAAACAGATGTGGCTTACCGCTTGCTCCTTTGCCCAGGAATGAAGCCAGTTTTATACGCTGACTCTCGCCACCACTCAGAGTGCTTGATGACTGGCCGAGTTTAATATAGCCAAGACCGACATCCATCAGTGGTTGCATCTTTTCAGTGATTCGTCGTTCGATACTGTTTTTGGCTGTATTGGTCGCAAATAATTGCATGGCTTCCTCAACCGTTAGTTCAAGAATATCATAAATATTTAATCCCTTGTATTTAACCTCTAATATATCGTCTTTGAACCGTCGTCCGTGACAACTGTCGCATACCAGCCGGATATCGGCCATGAACTGCATTTCTATAATTATTTCTCCTTCTCCTTCGCATTCTTCGCAGCGTCCGCCGGGCATGTTAAACGAAAAATGCGCAGGTGTAAATCCATTGATTTTTGATTGCTGTTGTTCTGAGAAGAGTTTCCGGATTTCATCATACGCTTTGATGTAAGTCACCGGGTTTGATCGTGATGAACGGCCAATCGGATTTTGATCAATAAATTCAACCCAACCGATACGACTTATATCGCCGCCTATAGCTGTATGTTCTCCCGGCTTTTGCATATCCCCGTTGATTTTTCGTGCCAGCGCAGGATATAAAATCTGGCCAACCAAGCTCGACTTTCCCGAGCCGCTTACACCCGTTACTACTGTTAATGCCTGTAACGGAAAACTGACATCAATATCTTTCAGATTATTTTCGCGCGCGCCTTTGATTTCGATGGATGCATTCCATTTACGCCGGATTGCCGGAAGTTCTATCTTCTTTGCGCCGGTCAGGTATTGCGCGGTAATACTGTCGCTGTTGTTCTCCAGATTTTTTGTGTTGCCCTGGTATACAATGGTTCCTCCATTTTGTCCGGCCAGTGGCCCGATATCAATCAACTCGTCGGCTGCCCTGATGATTTCTTCATCATGTTCGACAACAATGACTGTATTTCCTATGTCGCGTAATTGTTTCAGAACACTAATCAGCAGCCGGCTATCGCGAGGATGAAGTCCAATGCTTGGTTCGTCAAGAATATACAAAGAGCCAACTAAACTGCTGGCTAACGAGGTTGCCAGATTGATGCGCTGTGATTCACCTCCGCTCAGTGTGGATGATAAACGGTTTAGCGTTAGGTAACTCAAACCGGTGTGTAATAAAAAATTCAGCCGGCTTTTAATTTCAATAAGAATTCGTCCGGCAATTTTTTTCTCATATTCGTTCAATGTTAATTTCTCTATGGTGTCAAGCAACTGGTGCGCCGGCATTTCTACCATATCTTGTATCGAGTAGTTATTTATTTTTACGTTTGCTGTCTCGGGTCGTAATCGCTTTCCCTTGCATACGGGACAGATTGTTTTCCCGCGGTACTTTGCCAGCATAACTCTGTATTGTATCTTGTATTTCTTGGATTCCAGATAATCAAAAAACGATTGAATACCCTGTATCTTCCCTTTCCCATTCCATAACAGATCTTTTTGCTGTTCGGTGAGTTGGTAGTAGGGTTTGTGAATGGGGAATGATGTGCCGGCAGCATAAATGAAATCGTCTTTCCACTGGCTCAGCTTTTCTCCTTTCCAGCAAACTACTGCATCATTATATATTGATAAACTTTTATCGGGTATTACAGCATCGGCATCTATGCCAATCACTTTTCCATAGCCCTCGCAACGGGGGCATGCGCCTAATGGATTATTGAAACTGAAAAAATGTTCGGTCGGTTCATCAAATATAATCCCATCGGCCTCAAACCGTCGTGAAAATGTTTTCGTCCAATAGTGTTCTGCTTCCTTGACTTTTATCATGCATATTCCATCGCCTTCCGAAAAAGCAGTCTGTACCGAATCAGCTATCCTGCTTACCAACTCCTCGTTATGGCTGATGATTATCCGGTCAACAACAATATTGATG
>CAZRNJ010000356.1:0-2005 GCA_964601385.1 uncultured Bacteroidales bacterium
ATAGGTCTTCAATATCTTGGATTAGCGATAGCCGGAATGCCATACATGGGAGTCGGACGCAACCTTGCATATCGTAAATCACTATTTTTCAGTAACAAAGGATTTGCAAAACATACCCATATCCTATCCGGCGATGACGATCTTTTTGTTAATGAAACAGCCAATGCACAGAACACGGCTGTAGAGTTATCGGCCGAAAGTATAACCCGCAGTATTCCCAAAAAAACCTTCGGCGACTGGTTTTTGCAGAAAAGGCGGCATTTAACAACTTCGGTTTACTATACCACTACATCAAAATTCACCGCAGGAGGCGAGATGCTTTCACGAGTAATCTTTTATTGTGCTCTTGTATGGTCATTAGTATATCACAATCAGTTACGGAATTATATAATCATAGCAGCCGGGATACGGTTTATAATTCAAGGGATAACCTACATTTTCGGGTCTAAAAAGCTGAATGAGAAAGGGATATGGCATTTAGCATTCATCTGTGATATTTTGCTGCCATTTATGTACTTTTGTGCATTCATTTATAATTTTTTCACGACAAAGAGAAGGAGATGAATGAACCCATTGACAGCATAAAACTGTCAAATAAAGCCCAGCATGACTACGAACTGGTTAGATTAGCCGGAGCCGGCGACCAGAGAGCATTTGCCGAGTTAATGGAAAGATACCGTGACTCGATTTATTATATGCTACTGCGAATGGTAAATAACCGGAGCGATGCCGAAGATCTTACCATTGAGGCGTTTGGAAAGGCATTTCGTTTTATTGATCAATATGTACCCAATTATGCATTCAGCACCTGGCTGTTTAAAATTGCCACCAACAACTGCATTGATTTTATACGGAAGAAAAAAGAAGGATTATTATCAATTGATCAGGCAGAAGAAGAGGACAGGCCTGGCGTATATGTCAGGAGCGACATTCCCGATCCGGAAGAAGATATGATTAACCGGCAGAAAATAAAGCTTATGCAATCGGTGTTAAAGAAGCTCAAGCCCAACTACCAGGAACTGATTGAGCTTCGTTATTTTAAAGATTATTCCTACGAAGAAATATCCGACATACTGGACATACCCATAGGCACAGTAAAGGCCCAACTCTTCAGGGCGCGTGATTTAATTTACAATATCCTTTCAAAAGTACAGAGCAAATAATGAAACCGGGATGGAACTTCTGACCAAATATTTTCCATCACTCACACCAGAGCAGACAAGCCGTTTTGAAAAGCTGGATCGTTTATACAGATACTGGAACAGCAAAATAAATGTCATCTCCAGGAAAGACATAGAACATCTGTATGAACACCATGTATTACATTCCCTTTCCATAGTAAAAAAATATCCGTTCGCAGGCGGCAGTACAGTTCTTGATGCCGGCACAGGCGGCGGTTTTCCGGGCATTCCCTTGGCCATTCTTTTCCCGGATGTTACCTTTTCGCTGATTGATGCCACCGGAAAAAAAATAAAAGTAGTGGAAGAAATCAGACAGGCGCTCGACTTGTCGAATATCAGAACGATTCATGGCCGGCTGGAAGAACACACCGGCAAGTACCAATGCGTTACCGGCAGGGCTATCAGCGAATTCGTGGCCTTTGTGAAACTCGTGAGCCGGCATCTGGTTAATGTTAATTCCAGCGAAGGGCCAAACGGCATATTATATCTGAAAGGAGGATCAGTCCAGGACGAAAAACAACACTTTCCATCGCTGGAAATAACTCCGCTATCAGAGATATTCAGTGAAGAATACTTTATAACCAAGAAACTAATCTATTTACCTGCCCATTCAATGAAAAGACAGCCATAACAAATACAATTCCCCGTAATTACCATAGGTAATTAGTGACCAAATAATCAGGAATATTTTTTTGCCGGAACAAAAAAAAGAGTATTTTTGCACGCACTTAAACAAAACAGTGATATGAAAAGGACATTTCAACCATCGAACAAAAAAAGGAAGAACAAACATGGGTTCAGGACGCGTAATGCATCCAAAAGCG
>CAZRNJ010000357.1:0-1992 GCA_964601385.1 uncultured Bacteroidales bacterium
TACCTCCGACACGAATACAAATATATGCAGCAATATCTCGATGCACAATTAACCGAGGCACGCAAACAAAAAATGCTTGGTAAAGATATTGCAGGCATCAAGGGCTTTTCCTTTGATATCCGCGTTCAGTATGGCGCCGGGGCCTATATCTGCGGCGAAGAATCGGCGCTTATCGAATCGGCCGAAGGCAAGCGAGGCGAACCACGCGACAGGCCACCATTCCCGATAGATAAAGGTTACAAACAAATGCCAACAGTTATCAATAATGTCGAAACTCTTTGTCTTGCTGTCCGCATAATCGAGCAGGGCTCATCCTGGTTCCGCTCTCTTGGCACCCACGATTCGAGCGGTACCAAGCTGCTGAGCATATCGGGCGACTGCAAGTTTCCGGGCATTTACGAGATTGAATGGGGCATGCCGGTAATGGAAATGCTTAAAATGGTTGGCGCTGATCAGGTTCAGGCCGTTCAGGTTGGCGGGCCATCGGGCTTACTCATTGGTCCGGGTGAATTCGACCGCATCCTCGATTACAGTGATCTGGCTACCGGCGGTTCAATTATTATCTTCAATAAATCGCGCGATCTACTAAAAGATGTCGTACTAAATTTCACCAATTTCTTCATCGAAGAATCGTGCGGATCATGCACCACATGCCGTGTGATTCCTGTCATCCTGCGCAACAAACTTGAAAAAATAATTGATGGTCACGGTGTAAAAAAAGATATTCAGGATATGGCCGAATGGTCTAAACTCATCCGTAACAGCCGCTGTGGCCTTGGACAAACCGCGGCAAATCCTGTATCTTCAAGCATAAAAAATTTCAAACACCTCTATGATGAACTGATCCAGAAAGGAACTGATTTCGATGAGGGATTTGATCTCGAAACATCAATTATTGACGCATGCCTCGTTGTTGGCCGTCCGGCAGAATTATAAACCAGATAAACCAATTGTATCATTATGAGCAAAAAAATAAAAATAACCATTGACGGAAAAACATGTGAAGCCACCGAAGGCCAGTATCTGGTTGATGCAGCCAGCGACAACGGTATTTACATTCCTACGCTTTGTAATATTGTGGGAGAGCAGCCACGCAGTTCCTGTCGCATCTGCACCTGCAAAGTGAACGGCCGGCTGATGACCAGTTGCACCACACCTGTGATTGACGGCATGGTGGTAGAAAATAACACCCCGGAAATTGAAGATATGCGCCGCGCAATCATTGAATTGATGTTTGTTGAAGGCAATCATTTCTGCCCGACCTGCGAAAAAAGCGGCAACTGCGACCTTCAGGCCCTCGGCTACCGGTTACAGATGCTTATTCCGCGCTTTCCGTACATGTTTCCTAACCGCGAGATAGATGCTTCACATCCCGTTATCCTGATGGAACATAACCGTTGCATACTATGTAAGCGCTGTATACGTTCTATTAAAGATAAGGAGGGACGAAGCATCTTTGCGTTCAAAGCCAGAGGCAAACATGTAAAGATACAGGTTGATCCTGAACTGGCCGGTCAACTCACCGGTGAACTGGCACAAAAAGCCATGGATATCTGCCCGGTAGGTACCATTCTTGTAAAAGAAACCGGATTCAGTGTCCCCATTGGCAAACGCAAATATGATCCTGCACCCATAGGTAGTAACATCGAAAACAAATAAACCAATGAATAAACCAATTGTAGCCACAACGTCGCTGGCCGGATGTTTCGGCTGTCACATGTCTATCCTCGACATTGACGAGCGAATCCTTCAGTTAATTGAACTTGTTGAATTCAATAAATCTCCGATAACGGACATAAAACATTTTACAAAAAAATGTGATATCGGGCTAATTGAAGGAGGATGTTGCAATCACGAAAATGTTCATGTATTGAAGGAATTCCGGAAATACTGCAAAATTCTCATCTCTGTGGGAGAATGCGCCATGATGGGCGGATTACCTGCCATGCGTAATGGCATCCCTGTTCGCGAGTGCCTTGAAGAGGCCTATAT
>CAZRNJ010000358.1:0-1991 GCA_964601385.1 uncultured Bacteroidales bacterium
GGCAGACAAAGGCATAACCTAAATCAAAATTCTGCTAAAGCCAATCATTACAATGCCTAACGTTTCCTTCATCTGAAGCAGATGGATAGAATTCCTTTTTAATCCGTAATCGGAATAAGAGTTGATATACAGATATCCGCCCATCGAGTACCTTTCACCATTGCAACAGGCTGAAAAAGAATATAACTGGTGAGAACAGGATTGACGTAGATAGTCTGATTCTTATCAGTATCCGCCATTCGTATGGTCTGGCTGCTGCCATCTGAGAATCTGATTATGGCTTTGGTTACTCTGCTGTTGGCGAAAAATAGGTTCCCATACTCCGGATAATCGGGATAATGAGCGCCATTATGAATTACTATTCCCCGTACTACCTTTTCTTCCGGGAAATTTATTTTTATCCAGTTAGTTTTACCATCGTATGGATTAACAGGTGACCACCATGTACCGGGATCATTATCCAAAACAAATTGTGGTAAATAATAGTAGTGTAATTGTGGTGGAAGAATACTGCCTGCGGTGGCAAAAGTTTTATCAGAACGAGAGCCGGAATAATCACCTACAGATCCAAAATATGCCATATTTATTCCATTTGGATTTTGAAACTGAGCAATGGTTTGATCAATGTTTGCCATTACCTTATTGATATAAATCAATCCCAGAATTAATGATAGTGTATAAAAACTAGTACCAAGCAGTGTTTTAAGAAATGTGCTTTTCCAGAATATATAAGCAAACAGATTCAGCATAATCATGAAAATGAGTGCATTGCCGGTATATGCAATGATCGGTTTTGCATAACTTAATGCTATGAAGATTGTTAATAGGACAAAAATCCCCATTGTGTGGGTTGTCAAAAATATTATCAGAAAAGATTTCAGAAAATTTGCAGTTTTAATCTGAGCTATTAAACGACCATTTATTAAAAGAATCACTGAATTAAACAGAAGAATGAAAAAGTATAAACCGATAAGAACAGCAATCCAGTTATCAATTATAAAATTAACTGTCTGAGGACTTAACATATAGAATCCTTTGATAATTAAAATCAGAATTGAATATTTTGTGCCACAACGAGAAGTCTGCCGGCAAGTTTTTCATAACGAGCTAATTGCTCAAGTGACATTGTTTCTTCTCTTTTTATCGACTCGAATTTTTCAGCTAATTCAACTTGCTTTTTGCTTAATTCCATGACATCATTGATTTTGAGTTCTGACTGCTGAACCTTGCTCTCATAAAACACGACAATTTCTTCGTATTTATCTAAAAATTGATCGATTTGGTTAGAAGTATTTCCAGGGTTATCAGCAGAGGCGGCATTTTCCGGAGTAAGAGCTATTTCGTTTTCCGGTTGGACAGTTGTTTTGTCTGTTTTTTCTTGTTGGCAGCTGGTTAAAAATAGTGAAATCACTAATAAGAACGAAAGAAGATGGAATTTCATAGTTGCTCCGTTAAGTAATTTATTGTTGCGTTTGTAAAGCCAAAATTAATTTTTGAATAATTCTGACATGAGAAATATTATTGATTCAGGTAGTAATTTAATTTTCAGGGGTTAAGAAACGGGTTAAGAAACGGGTTAAAAAAGGGTTAATTATTGTAGTGAGTAAAAATTTTTTTCTCTTTTCCGTTATAAATAATTGTTTTTGGATTAATATTCATGAATTAAAAAAAATATTTTAGCAAAATCAACCACTAATGACTTTACATTGGACGGGAACTTTCATGATGTGCCATTATTTTTCATTCATGCCTTTAATAAATTATGAAGGATTAAAAAGATTTTGTTTCAATAATCAGTAATGTGAGCTTTGAGCTTATACAGCAAAAATCAACGGCTCTTTTAGCATCATCACATCTCTTTTGTGTAATCATTAATGCCGAACCTCTCTTGCCGTTGGTTTTAACCGACGGCAGAAAAAGGCAGATCTCAAAATCAAAAATTCTGCTAAAGCCAATCATTACAATGTCCCTCAATGCCGTCAGCTGAAGCA
>CAZRNJ010000359.1:0-1990 GCA_964601385.1 uncultured Bacteroidales bacterium
GGGGGAAACCTTCGGGTGTACCCCGATTTTATTAAATTAGTCGGTCAGTAGTGATATTTAATATATAACTGCTGTTTTTCAAAAGTAACACTTGTTTTCTGAAGCAACTCAGAGAAACCCATAATCCCATTCATAGGCGTCCGGATCTCATGAGACATATTTGCCAAAAAAGCAGATTTCAGCCGGTCCGACTCCTGTGCTTTCTCTTTTGCTTTAATCAGATCCTGCTCAATCTGTTTGATTTCCCTGATATCTTTGGCTAAAAACAGATAATAATCATCGCCCTGTAACTGAACCGAGCGAACTGATACCAGTGCTACAAAAACTTCACCTTTCTGGTTTAATCCATATCTTTCAATATTCGTAACGCGATTGCCGGGTGTCATGTTATCAAGGAATCCGAAAAAAGAATCATTCCCCCCGGCGTTCCTGATCATCGAGATATTCTGTCCGGTCAATTCATTAACCGGATAACCTGTAAGATTAACAAACCCATCATTCACCTCGATAAACACCTTGTCTGATTTCCGGACAAGAGCAGCTGCGTCGGGGATTGTCATAAATGTCATTCTGAATTTTTCTTCACTCTCAATTACCGCACGTTCGGCTTCCCGTCGCTGCATTATAACACCCATTTGCCGGATAATTGATTCAACCAGTTTTAGATTAACCGGCTTATGATTATCCAGCATAACCATCCAAATATTTCCCTTGAGAATATTTCCCCAGTATAAACCGGCAATATATATTTCAGAAATATTAAACAATTTCTTTGCCGCAACGATAGCCGCATGATTGAACTTTCCCAATGACAAATTATCGGCGCCACCCGGCAGGAGGACAAAAGTGTCCGAGATCATAGCATACCATAGTGCAGTGTTCCGTTGGATCATAGTAGTGTCAAACTCTGCGCCAATAAATTCAAAGTTCAGCACTTCAGTCAGCCCTTTCCACATACTGTCCGAAAGACCTTCAAGCGATTCGAGTGTTGACTTTCTGGTTAAAGGATTATATGATGTAATCGCAACAATGGAATGGTCAATGATTTGATGAATTTTAGCCGCAAATAAATCAAAGAGATTAATATCTTTATCAATATGCCATAATTCACCGGACAGGTTGTATAATATTTCAAGATTTGAAGTATAGTTTGCCATCTCATGCTGTATGGCCTGCTTATGAAGGTACTGGGAAACCTGGCGCGTAAAAGTATTAACTGCATCGCTGGGTATATCCGGATTACCCTGCCGGACAATAATTACTGCAGTACCATATAAAATCCGGTTATAAACAAACCCGACAACAAAAATATTCTTTAGTCGCAGTAATTTTTCGATGGCTAAACAAACCGGCTGAGGTATCTGATGGAAAGAAAGCTCGTATAACCCGCCCTGATCGAACTTTATAATATTGCCATCGGTAAGAATAAAAAAATCATCTGTATTAATCTTATATGTTTTACCAACCGGATTAGCCCCGATCAGGTTTATTATTTGACTGGCGAAAGGACCAAGACCTGCAATATACTGCGTTTGGGCATATCTTTCAACAGTATTTACAGAGTTAACGACAATGATAGAGTGAGGAACAATCAACTGCAGTTTTTCAGCAATATACTGATAAATTGACTTATCTTCAGGAAACAAAACCAAATCGGACGCTGTTTGTTTAAGAATATCGGTGAGCATACATTGTTTCCGCTCTTTTTCCATTGCCAACTTTTTCTCAGTGATATCTTGAGCAGTAACGATAGCGCCAGCCACTCTGCCATGCTCATCATACCATGTTTTCCCCAATGTTTCGTGCCATGCATATTCGCCATTGGCATTTTTAAAACGGTATTCGGCCTTATCGGTTGAATAATTCTGCTGGATATTGGCCATAAAAATTTTAAAAATCCTTCCTCTGTCTTCTGGATGAATAAAAAAGAATGCACTTTTCCCAATGATCTGATCAGCCGAATAACCGGTAATTGCAGTAAAATTAGGAC
>CAZRNJ010000360.1:0-1988 GCA_964601385.1 uncultured Bacteroidales bacterium
TTACTGTTACCGTATGCGCGCCGGCTGCTATATCTGTCCGGTCTTGCGTTGTAGCGCCACCTGTCCACGAATATAAATAGTTCGTTGTTCCACCGGTTACCGTAATGTCTATATCCGCATCTGTCCCGCCAAAGCATTTGGTGTGCGAGAGTGTGTAGCTGCTTACGGTAAGAGCCGCTGCCGGCTGCGTAACCGTATAAGGCCCTCCGGTTACTGTACAACTACCTGCATCTTCAAGGGTTACATAATAAGTGCCTGCTGTGGCCCCTGTCTTATCCTGGGTAGTACCGCCACCTGACCACATATAAGTAAATGGCGTTGTACCTCCGCTACCAACGGATATATCAATGATTCCGTTATTTCCGCCATTGCATCTGACATGTGTTATAGCAGTTAATGAAATAACAGGACACACAACACCGCAATTTACAGTTACAGATGTCACAGATACCGCACTTGTGTCACGTACTGCATCCGGACTAACCTGAATGGTACGAAACCTATAATTGGCACCTGAGGGGATACCTGTGGGTACCATATCGTTAAAGGTATTCTGGTATGAAGAACAAATTGAAGTACCACTTAAGATTAAAGTATCCACATTTATCGGAGAAGAGAAACTGCCGGAATTGTTGGACATTTGTAAGATATAAGTATAATTTCTCGGGTCAACACCACCACTGGCATTGGTGTTAAAATCATCAAAATAAACATAAGCGGGATTCGGGTCATCAATACCCGCAAAAATACCCAAATCAACATCCTGATTAAAACCGGTTTTAGTAACTGTAGCAGGTCCATCCCATGTGGCGCTATCTGTACTTGCCCAGAAACTAAATGTAGTATTGCCTGCACTATACACTTTCTTAATTCTGAGATATACCGGCCATCTGTTATCTGTCCAGTCGGTCCAGTCACGTGCCCCGTTAGGAATATCCGTCCTGCTATCAGGCATTAAGTCGGAAAAATCCGTTTCATGAAAAATTGAAGCATCGAAGTCGCCCCCATCATCTTTAATCATAAAACTAATAAAGGTTCCCATGGTCATATTGGTAATATCATTAGCAATGACAAAACCAAAGCCCTGACGGTCCCATCCTGGAATATTGGTGCCAACAACTTTAATTGTTGCTTCAAAATCGCCTGTAATATCCGTACGATATAAGATGGGTGATTCAACTTCATAACCGCTCCATTCACCCACTCCATCATCATCAACACCCTGGAATTCCAAACGGTTATTTTGTTCTATTACATTTATTTCTCCTGCTGGTAATCCCTGATAATGCAATTTCCAGGCCTGATTTAAGCTGTTATCATTAAAATTATCCCAAATTTTTGCATTGGTACAGGGCAATGCTTCCGGACAAATTCCAAAAGGCACAGAGAGCGGATCGCCACAATTATAAGTTGCTGGATTAATAAGGCCTGTATAAACATCAGCATCATACATTACAAATTCTGTGGTATCTCTGGCAGTGCAACCCCAGTTATTGGAAACAGCAACCCAGTAAGTGCCACTACCAGTAGTTGTCAAAGAAGTATCTGTACCGCCATCACTCCACAGGTAAGAGGTATAACCACTATTAACAGCAAAAGTCACATTCTGGCCATTACAGTTAAAAGTTACATCATCACCTATATTTACGTAAGGAGCACGAATGGTAAATGCAGATGATTCTTCATATACAGCTTCATCGGGATTGCTCGAATTAACGCGCAATTTGAATCCATCGCCATTGCCCATGCCCGATGATGGGATGGTGGTCATAAAAGTGCCACCGGTAGTGCCTGACATGGTGGCTACTTCTATGGGGTTATCAAAGAATCCGTTCTCATCAGATAATTCAAGAGTAAAAACATTGCCGGAATTAAAGGTCCCCTCGGTTGTAAAGGATATTATCAATGGATCGCCGGGGCAATAACTTGTTTTATTGGGTGTTCCGGCAATGGTTTTAGGAAATCCGCAGGAGCTGGTCGCCCAGCAC
>CAZRNJ010000361.1:0-1985 GCA_964601385.1 uncultured Bacteroidales bacterium
TCTAATGACGGTCATTAGAGATTTTATTCCTATTGACAGATTTGGGTTAAATGGTATAATGTTTTGTTTCCTGTTATTAATCACCTTGCAAGTATCATTATTGACGGTTATCTTTGTTGTTAACTATAAATAAATACGAATATGAAAGCAAATATCGGAACAGCAGACAAAGTGATTCGCATCGTCGCAGGTATTGTCATTGGTGCATTAGGATTATATTTCAAATCATGGTGGGGGCTGATTGCTCTGATCCCTTTGATGACCGCATTTATTAATTTCTGCCCGTTGTATTCAGTAATTGGAATAACGACCTGTTCAATTAAAAAGTAAGCGAACGCTCAATCAGGCTGTTTTCCGGTAACGCCATACAGCGAGTGAAATCATGATTATGGCATATACCGACATGTGCGCGAAATAGGGGGCAATATCATTGATTCCTGATCCCTTGATGAGAATCATACGGATCACTTTTACGAATACGGCAAACGGATTGATGATGTTTGCTCTCTGTGCCCATAATGGCATACTCTCAACAGGGGTAAACAGTCCGCTCATCATAATGAACAGAATCAGGAAAAAGAAAGCCAGGAACATGACCTGCTGCTGCGTATCTGCCATAGTTGATAGCAGTAATCCCAGTCCTAATGCAGCCAGCAGATAGGTAAATGCAAACAGGAACAGCACGATAAGGTTACCATGGAAGGGAAGGTTGAAAAAAAGAAAGCCCACGAGTAGTCCGATGGATAATTCAAATAACGCGATGATCATAAATGGTACCAGTTTACCTGTCATCAGTTGGTATTTTTTAACCGGTGTTACGTTGATCTGTTCGGCTGTGCCTGTCTCTTTTTCACGAACCAGGTTCAGTGCTGTCATAAACATACCCACGATGGTTACCAGCACTACCAGTATACCTGGCAGCATAATGATTTTGTAATTCAGCCGCGGATTATACCAGTACGAGTAGGTGATGTCTGTTTTTTTCATGGATACGCTTGTTCCGGTTGTCTTGCCGGCAATAATCCCGGCTGCAAAGTTGTTGAGGATATTTTGTGTATAATTGTGGATCAGTCCGGCCTTCATATTATTGATGGCATTCACCACCACTTGCAGGTTTCCGTTTTTTTGTCCGGCGTCGCGTTCGAGGTCTTTCTCAAAACCTGTTGGGATAACCAGTATCATATCTGCGTATCCATTTGCAAGGTATGTTTCGGCTGCCGGAAGGGAGAATTCGCTTGCTCTGACTTTAAAAAAGCCGCTTGATCTGAACTTGTCATTCAACAGCCGCGATGTGTACGACAGATCGTTGTCAACCACTACCATCGTGATCCGTTTCATTTCGAACGTAACGGCATTTACCAAAACGACAAGCTGAATAACAGGCAGTATAATAAGCATCCGCAGCATGATGGTATTGCGAAAGATCTGAATAAATTCCTTGCGAATGATGATGAGTATGGTTCTCATGGGACTGTTCAGTTTAAACGTATCTTGAATTTTTTTATACTGATCAGCAAAAAGATGGCTGTCATTCCGGCGATCACGAGAGTTTCTTTCCAGACAAAGCCAAACCCGGCGCCTTTAATCATGATGTTTTTCAGAATCGTGATAAAATAGCGGGGTGGCATCAGGTAGCTGATAAACTGAAGGATTCCCGGCATATTCTCAATCGGGAAGATAAACCCTGAAAGAAGCATGGTGGGCAGCATCAGCCCGAACATGGATAAAAACATCGCTATCTGTTGTGTTGGCGCTATTGTTGAAAACAGGATGCCCAGCGATAAAGCGAGCAGGATATACAGGATGCTTTCGGCCAGCAACAGAATCAGATTGCCTTGTACCGGTAATCCAAAAACAAAATAGCCAAGGGCGATAATGCTACAGCCATTGATGAATGCGAGTCCGACATAAGGTGCTACTTTGCCGGCAATGATTTCAAACGGATGGAGTGGTGATACAAGGATCACTTCTATACTGCGAAATTC
>CAZRNJ010000362.1:0-1984 GCA_964601385.1 uncultured Bacteroidales bacterium
GTGATGAATATCTTGCAAAACCGATAAGCAGCGATCTGTTGCTGGCTACTATTAACCGGTTCTTTTTAAGGACTGGTCAATAAACCCTCCGGGCCTCATGGCGTTTAAAGACCATAGCTGTTCTTGCCGGTAAATAGAGTTTTAGCAGTGAGGGTGAATTCATTGAATCATCGTCTTCTTTGAGTGAATAATAGAACATTTCATTGTTTATTCTGTTCTGTCCGCCGTATGCCGGCAAATCGGTATTTAATACGATTTTGAACCTTCCGGTTTTATACATGATACCGTAATCGGTGAAGGATGTGGTTGGATTAAAATTGAAGACAAATAGTAATTCGGCCCTCTCAAATGCCAAGATTTGAGAGGAAGTATTCTCGTGAATCAGGTAAATCTTGTCATCATTAAGAACAAAGTGTTTGCGGATGACCGTGAGCATATCCCGGTCAAAGTCGGCCAACTGATGATACCGTAGTTCGGGGTTATCTGCTAAATTCCATTGTCTCCGGGCATAATGATACGACCAGTTGTTCCCTTCACGCGGGAAGTCAATCCATTCCGGATGGCCAAACTCATTACCGATAAAATTAAGATAACCATTTCCTGATGTGGCGATGGTAATCAGCCGGATCATTTTGTGCAGCGCCATACCACGGTCAATAACCAGGTTTTGTGAACTGAGATTCATATTCCAGTACATCTCTTTATTCATCAGCCGGAAGATGATTGTTTGATCGCCTACCATGGCCTGGTCATGTGATTCGGCATAGCCAATGGTTTTTTCATCCTTGCGCTTTTTGGTTAGTTCATAATAGAGTTCTTTTACATCCCACTTTTCGTCGGGTATTTCTTTTATTAATTTAATCCAGTAATCAGGAGTCCCCATGGCCATACGGTAGTCAAAGCCAAATCCGCCATCTTCAAAAGGTGCGCCAAGTCCGGGCATCCCGCTTACTTCTTCTGCAATAGTTATCGCCATCGGGTTTACCTGATGGATAAGTTTGTTGCACAGCATAAGATATACAATTGCATCTATATCCTGGTTCAGGTTGAAATAATCATCGTACGAATTAAACTTCCGGTCCAGTCCATGATCATAATATATCATACTGGTTACCCCATCAAACCGGAACCCGTCAAACCGGAATTCTTCAAGCCAGTATTTGCAGTTTGACAACAGAAAATGGAGTACTTCGTTTTTTCCATAATTAAAGCATAATGAATCCCATGCCACATGATGTCTTCGTGGTCCATCATGAAAATACAGATAAGGAGTACCGTCAAGCATCCCTAATCCTTCAACCTCGTTTTTCACCGCATGAGAGTGAACAATATCCATTATTACAGCTAATCCTTGCTGGTGGGCTGTGTCAATCAGCGATTTTAATTCTTCGGGTGTGCCAAACCGTGATGAGGCAGCAAACATGCTTGAAACGTGATAGCCGAACGATCCGTAATACGGGTGTTCCTGAATAGCCATAAGCTGAATAGTATTGTATCCGGCTTTTACAATGCGCGGTAGTATCTGCTCCTTAAACTCGGTGTAGGTTGTTATGCCTGCTTTTTCTGTTGACATACCAACATGTGCCTCATAAATCAGTGGTGGTTCAATTCGACTTTTAAGGGCTGTGGTTTTCCATATATACTTTTCTTCCGGTTCCCATACGCGGGCATTAAAAATTAATGTTTCCGGGTCCTGATGTACATTTCGTGTCCATGCAGGTATTCGTTTTCCCTTGCCGTTTTTCCAATAGACAACCAAATGATAAAGCATTTTGTGCGCAAGAACCCCGGCAGCCAGTTTTAATTCCCAAACACCTCCGGATAGCTTTTTAAACTGATATTTGTCGTCTTCTTTCCAGTTGTTGAATTCACCGGTAAGAATCAGTTTTGTTGCCCCGGGAGCCCATTCACGGATTACCCATCCTTCCGGTGTTTTATGTAAACCAAAATACAGATAGCCATTTGCAAATTCAGACAGTGATTG
>CAZRNJ010000363.1:0-1984 GCA_964601385.1 uncultured Bacteroidales bacterium
TATCAGGATCAGGCCAATGAATTTGGTAAAGGTCAATATAATCTGTTCCTAATCTTTTTAAACTCTCTACAATCTCTTTACGAATACTTTCTGGTTTGTTATTATTAATTGCCTCACCTTTCCCATCATTTACAAGTCCGCACTTAGTAGCTAGAAAAACATTATCCCTTTTTCCTTTGATAGCTTTTCCAACAACCATTTCTGAATGTCCAAACCCATAAACAGCAGCTGTATCAATCCAATTGATTCCGTTATCTAAAGCAGTATTAATGGCTTTGATTGATTCATTATCATCAACCTTACCCCACCCCCATTGCCATGGGCCACCTATAGCCCATGCACCAAATCCAACAACAGTCAAATTTGGTCCGTTCTTACCTAATTGACGAGTATTCATTATTACACCATAAATTTTAAAATTATGGTATAAATGATAGAAAGAATTTTTTATAAGTAAAAGAAATGTATTTGTGAGGAAAAAATAAAAACCCCGGGGGAGTAAGCCCGGGGTTGATAGAGGCTAAAAATATGCATCGAAGGATCGGGCCCCCTTTAAGCCCTTAATTAATAGCCTCAAAGTTCTATCACAGTCCAAAGGTGAGTGCGAAAATGTGATTGCTATCGAAATAATCTACGTCCCGGTAAGCATAATCTAAACGCACTTTTAATCCCTCGATTTCGTAATTAATTCCAAAACCGGCAGTTAATCCATAAATAAATTCCTCATCCTGATAATCAGGTGCATAAGTATATCCGCCTCTTATCGAAAACATATTATTGTAAGTATATTCAGCACCTAATTTATATTGATCACCGGAGAAATTATTATTCTGGAAAGTAGTAGATAAGAAAAGAGAATTACTTTCCGTCATAATCGGAGCATAAGCAACACCAATTTCAAGTGATGAAGGTAATTCAAAAGCTGCAGCATCAACAGTATAATATTGAGTTGGTCTTTGGTATCCGGAAGCTTCAGCTAAAATATTCAAACCAGAGCCGCTGAATTTCATCTGCGGACCTAAGTTTTTCATAACAATAGCAAAGCTTAATCCATCCATACCGCCAAGACCGGTGTACATTACCCCAATATTAAAAGCAAAGCCCATAGAATTAACCAATCCTAATTTTTCACTAATAAGATTTCCGGTTATACCAACAGAAATTCGATCACTCAAATTCTTAGCATAGGTAAGACCGGCAGTCATCAACTGCGGTGCATATGTTTGTCCGGTACCATCAGGATTTTCAACAGTGGTGACATTAATATCGCCAATAGTAAGAGATTTAAGACTAACAGCAAAAACGCCGAGATCAGAAACTTGAAATGAAACTGCACCATAATTTACCCCAATATCTGCAAGGTAAGACATGTGCGAGAAGGCTGCTTCAACGCCATAATTAACTCTTGAAATACCAGCCGGATTCCAATAAAGAGCATCAATACCTTTTAAGGATGAAATATTAGATCCAGAAAGACTGATGCCTTGAGCTCCAACCGGTATTAAAAGTTGAGTTGCTCCTCCAGTTCCGTTACGTGAACCACCGCCAGCGTAAACAGCAACCGAAGAGACAAGGAGAAGCAAAACCATTTTTTGTATAAATATCTTCTTCATTTTTTCTCCTTAAACTTTTTTCAACAATTTAGAATCTATCTAGTATTTGTTGTTCTTGAATAACTGTAAACTTCAATATTTTTGTACCCAAACCAGGCATATCGATATAAGCAAGGAATAATCCGCTGCCAACCGGTAAACCATTATCGTTAGTTAGTTCCCATCTTTCAAATTGCGAATCGCTGTTTTTTCTGATGGTACGAACCATTTCACCGGCTAAGTTGAATATTCTAATTGTTGCTTCTCGCGGTAAATGATTAAATGTTACAAAGCGCTGATATTTATTCAACTCTTCGGGATTAGCTCCGTAATATGGGTTCGGAAAAACATTGATACGTTTAATATCTTCTTTTGCTAACTCTGTACTGTTT
>CAZRNJ010000364.1:0-1983 GCA_964601385.1 uncultured Bacteroidales bacterium
TTTACAGTGGACTATTATATTTGTACAATCGGTATTAGTTGTTGTTCTTTAATTCGCCCAAAAAAAAATTGTAGCACATTCAAATTTCATTTTTATGATTTTAGCCCTGAGAGGGCCGATTCTTCAATAATTCATGCTAAAAATTAGCCAAACTCCAGAGCCCCGATAGGGGCGATACCCTTTGTAGTAATTAATAAATTGGTTCATTATTGAGCTCCCTTGGGAGCGATTACCTTAAACCCTGATTTTTTAGTTAAAAAGCCTCCATTTTATTTTTAATGGGTTAAAAAATGTAAAATATTTTATTTAAGGTAAACGCTCCTATCGGAGCTCCATTTTATTTCTGTATGTATTGCTACAAAGGGTATCGCTCCTATCGGAGCTATTATACCTATCGAGCTAATATTTAGCCACCATTTACAGTGGACTATTATATTTGTACAATCGGTATTAGTTGTTGTTCTTTAATTCCTTAAATAATTTAGTACATCCAAATATCATTTTGGTGAATTTAGCCCCAATAGGGGCGTTTATGCCATTTGGAATACCAAAGTAGCAACTCGTATGGAAAAAAGGATAAGTGTAAAAAATATTTTTGATGGCCTATATACCGGAGAGGTAGAGGAACCAGGTACGTTAGTATATCTTCAATGAATTATCTATTTGCAGTTTGACCACTGCAAAAATCTATGTATTATTTATCTTCCTCAACGCTTGAGAGGAGCAGATTAACTGTACTGGTTTTGTTGCTGCCGCAGTTAACTTGTGAGTTAATTTTCTGATACGATACATATTCAGCAATTACCATATAATGACCGGGTTGTACACCGTTAAAAGTGAAGTTACCGTCGAAATCGGTGTATGTTTGGATATTTGTTCCCTCAATCACAACACTCACTCCGGGAAGCGGCTCGCCGGTTGTTTTATCGGCCACAGTACCTTTAATAACGGTTATATTTTTTGATGTGTTTTTTTCTGCAAATGCACCAACGGTAAGTAACAAAGCAAGAAATGATATAACGATAGTTTTCATGTTTTTTTTTGTTACAAAGGTATCATCCAATCATTATATCATTATTAATTATGTATTAAATAATTCTTAAGTCGGCAAGTTGTGCAGACAAGTACTTATAAAATAAATAATTAATAATCAATAACTTAGACAAAAAATGTCAAACCGTCATGATATCTTTCTCTTTTTTAGCCAGCACTTCATCGCTTTTTTTGCTGTACAGGTCGGTCATTTCCTGTGCTTTGGCCTCAGCATTTTTTTCAAGATCTTCGGGCAGTCCCTCTTTCTTCATCCGTTTTAGTTCTTCCATCAGATCGCGGCGGACATTGCGGATGGTCACCTTAGTGTTTTCACCCTCATGTTTGACCTGTTTTGACAGTTCTTTTCTACGTTCTTCGGTGAGAGCAGGGATAATGAGCCGGATGACTTCACCATTATTCACCGGTGTGATGCCGAGATTTGCCGCAAGCAGTGCTTTCTCGATAACCGGAAGCATATTTTTTTCCCATGGCTGGATAGCAATGGTTTTAGCATCAGGAGTACTGATGTTCGAAACCTGATTCAGCGGTGTACGCACACTATAATAATCAACAAATACGCCATTGAGGATGTTGATGTCGGCCCGTCCCGCGCGGATAGTGGCAAGTGTTTGCTCAAGATGTTTAATTGCTTTTTCCATCTTGTCTTTCGCGTCGTCAATAAACATTTTTACTTCTTCGCTCATACGGTATGGTTTTAGCTGGTTATTATTTAGTTTGTATTAAAGTGCCGGCTTTGTGGCCGGTGACAATGCTTTTTAAAACACCGGACGAATTGATATTAAAAACGATTACAGGCAGGTTATTGTCTTTGCAGAGGGTAAAGGCAGTAAGATCCATGATTTTTAGATTTTTTTCATAGCATTCATTAAAGGTTAGCCGGTCATATTTTACTGCATCGTTATATTTTTCAGGATCGGCAGAATATACGCC
>CAZRNJ010000365.1:0-1969 GCA_964601385.1 uncultured Bacteroidales bacterium
AAAAGCTAATCATGTTATTGCTTCGCTTTAATCAAGTTGATAACTTGAATCCATAACCAAAAACTAAAAAGTCATGTGTACATTTATCATTTCCCGTGTGAGAGCAATGGGCTCTTCTTCTTTTTTATTACTACTGATTATTTCGATTGCTATTCTTACAGAATCCTCTGCCCAGGAGGGTTATCATACTTTCTCTTGCGGAGTTTTGAATGAAAAATTTGATTCCACACAACTCAAGAGACAGATACAGAGATTATTATAACGGAAATTAATAATCCTGGAAATAGAAATATTGTAAAACCCAGAAGCGTACAAGCCAGCGGAAAGCATGAGATGGAGATAAATATAAGTGGATTAAGAAATGGAATGTACCTGGTAACACTCAACACATCTGAGAGAACAATCCGCCAGAAGTTGCAAATATTACATTGAATTCATAATTCATTATATATTATTTAATCTATTCAATAATATTGAAATGAAAAACTGGATCATATTTTTATTTTTCATCATATCCAATGCGCCCGTATTCGCTCAAACCGAATTGATTGTTGAACTCATCTTTAAAGATGCAGCTGGGCGTCAGGATACTACCTTTGTGGGAATCAGCGAATTTGCCTGTGATACTTCCTTGAATGAAGGACTTGGAGAAAAACCCATAAGTCCAGAGGTGCCCGACAGTTTAATTTTCAAAGTTATAGGCGCTAAGACAAAACAAGAAGATGGTATTTATGATTTTAACATATTCATGAATAATACTTTTTCAAAGTATATTTTTTTCAGTTTTACCACTGACAATAACTTTCAATGCCTTTCTGCATACCAGGCCATTTTTTTTAAATGCAGGCTGAATGATTTTCCTTTGACTATTAAATGGAATTGGGTAAATCAGAACAGTATTTATGATTTTTTTAAAAACAAAGCCAAATTTAATAATAAGTTAATTCTTTTTACCGGAGAAGACGGTAGTATGGTAATAGAAGATTACGACTCACCGGGTGTTCATCTGCGGGAACGTGATTCTATTACTTTTCAAAAAGAAGAACTGATGCCCTGGCCCGGGACTGATCATGATTATGTTCTTGTGTTTTATTTACAACAGGTAATTGTCTCTACTGAAAATATTCATACAAATATTCAGCAAATTCAAGCTTTTCCAAATCCCGCCGGCACGGATATCCGATTGGAAATGGAAGAAGCATATAATAATTGTACAGTGCAATTTTATGATGTAAATGGCTCTTTACTAAAATCTGAGCGCTGGCAGGATAGAGCTTTTGATATTACAAGCTTACCAAAAGGAATGATCCTGGGGCTGATCTCAGATGATGGAATACCCATAGCATCATTTCGCTTTTTGAAAATGGAGTAAATAAAATTATTCACGTCCTGCCGTATTCCTCTCAAAGTGTGGATGCGGCAGGAAAACATCTAAAGAAACTAAATAAACCCCCTCCGCTCATTTACTGATTATTATGCTCCCGCCCTTTCGAGTTCCCTTTTTGAAAAGCCGACTCGATCTCGGCGTCTTCGGCATCCAAAGCAGGCGCTACATCCCTGGCATTCAGGAACTTAAGATCAGGTTGCCCGGCGTCCACCCAGGCGGTGTACCAACTGCTCGCCACCGAGAGGATCGCGTCGCGCATGCGTTGCTCCACCATACCGTTCATACGGGCGTGGTAGGCGGCGGCGTACTCAGCGCATTGCGTGCGGATGGTTTGCCCCAGGCGCTCTTCGTAGCAGTATTGCTTATCCGGCGGGAAAGTACGGCTCAGGTCTTTTTCGATCATTAAAACGCTGTCGAGTAGCGCATGGCTGTCGAGCACAATTTTCCAGAAGTAATCCCTGGGGTTTTGAATATATTCCGCCTTTCCGACAAAAAAATCATATTGCGCATCGGCGTATAATTCCGGTAGGCGACTCTCCCAGAATGCGTGAATGCCCACCTGATCGGTCAGTTGCCCGTTAT
>CAZRNJ010000366.1:0-1969 GCA_964601385.1 uncultured Bacteroidales bacterium
GGGTAAGTGTGCAACCGGGGTTTTGATAATTATTGCAGAAATGGATAATCTGTTGAGAAAAGTGATGGATATTGATAATGATATCTGAAAAACCGCACCGGGTAAGTTTTTCTATAATTAATTGAAGCAACGGCTTACCGTTGACATCAATCAGTGCCTTTGGGGTTGTTGATGTTAGAGGCATTAACCGCGTACCCATGCCTGCTGCAAATATCATTGCCTTTAATCCTGCAGGTTTCATCTATATTTCGTTATGTGTAAGGCGGACTTCAATATCTTTACGTTCTCTTAACTTCTGCGCCAGTTGGTTTGCGCAATAAACCGACCGGTGCCTGCCTCCTGTGCATCCGAAGCAAACCATCAGGTGCGTGTAGTTTTCAGTCAGGTATTTATTTATGCTGTTTTCAACAAGCATAACTACCGGCCGCATAAACCTGTTTATCTCCGGTGCGGCTTCATTTTCAAAGAAAGTTTGTATTTTATCATCATTGCCGGTAAATTGTTTCAGTGTGCTGTTTTTTCCGGGATTTGGAAGACAACGGCAGTCAAAAACAAACCCGCCGCCGTGGCCCGACTGGTCGTATGGAATTGCTTTATGATACGAAAAACTGTAAATATCAACTGTGAGTGTGGCAAAGGTACTGATTATGGATTTCAGCTCGGAATTGCCGGGGATTTTGCTCAATGCCTTGTATAATTCAGGAAAGTTTTTTAACGGATGTGTATGTTTCAGCAGATATTCGATGTTTTTTACCGCATGTGGAATACTCTGAATAAATAGCGGTTTCTTTTCGTATAAGCCCCTGAATCCGTATGCCCCGCAGGCCTGCATGGTACGCACGAGCGCAAACGGATAATAAAAGGACATAAATTCACTCTTATTGAACCGTAAATGTTTGCTTAATGCGCTCAGATAATATTCTAATATTTCATTTCTGAAATCCTCTGGTAACTTTGTTTTAGCTTCGAATAACAGTGAAGCGATGTCGTATTGCAGCGCCCCTTTACGGCCTCCCTGAAAATCTATAAAATAGGGAACATGGTTAACAAGCATGATGTTTCGTGACTGGAAATCACGGTACATAAAGTGTTCGCAACCGGCTGATACAAGATAATCGGCAAAACTGTTAAAATCATCTTCCAGTTCCTGTTCATAAAATGGTATTTTAAGAAATTTCAGAAAATAATTTTTAAAATAATGTAAATCCCATAAAATGGATTGTTTGTCAAATGCAGGGCGTGGATAACATACCGTATAATCTACGTCACTGCCGGCATTAATCTGAAAATCTGGAAGTATTTCAACGATTGTTTTATACGTTTTTTTTATTGGTTCGGATAGCAAATCTCCTTCCCTGTTTTTTTCAATATACGACAGAAGTGTTGTGTCGCCCAGGTCTTCAAGAAGATAAATTTTATTTTTTAAATCTTCACCGTAGATGGCCGGAACATTCAGTTGATGTCTTTTAAAGTGCTTGCAAAAAGAAATGAATGCGTGATTTTCTTTTTCATCTGCATTATAAACCCCAATTGCACTGTTGCGGCTATCTTTTATTCTGTAATATTCACGGGATGAACCAGAGTGCGGGAGGCGCTCAAACGATTGTGATTCCCCGCCGCTCCATTCCCTGAATAAGGTTAATAATTGTTTATGATGGTATTCCATTTTTGTTATTTCTACCGACTAAAAGTAATTAAAATTTTTAAGCAAAATTAGGCATCCGTGCAATACCTTACAATTTATAAATGCAAATAAAATTATTTCTTTGTATTGATTGGCTTCAAAGCCAGATATATGCAGGTATGTGGTGATAATCTATCCGGTTTTCTTTAAATGAAAAATTTAAAGAAATCTGTAATCCAATTGATTTTATTAAATTTGCAATCTATATTATTGGGTCATGAAGATTGAAATGTTTGATTCGAACTCACTCGATTTTGTTGAGTTCAATTTTACCGGTAATTCGGA
>CAZRNJ010000367.1:0-1965 GCA_964601385.1 uncultured Bacteroidales bacterium
GTATAATCCTGTTGTTACCGCCATCGGCAAAATTTTTTTCTGCTATCTGATACGCCAGCCGAATACCTTCGCCGCCTGCTGTTGATCCGCCGGCCTGCAGATTATTCAATGCATCAAGAATCTTTTGTTTTTCATTACCTGGCGTAGATGGCAATACACATCCGGCTGCACCGGCATATACCACAATGGCAACCCTGTCGTTAGGCCGCAGGTTATTTACCAGCATGCTGAATCCGGCTTTTACCAGTGGCAGCTTGTTTTCATCACTCATTGATCCCGATACATCAAGAAGAAAAACAAGATTGCTGGGTGGCAGGTTTTCGGTGGGTATCTTTTTTCCCTGAAGTGCAACATGCAACAGCTTATGCTCACTACGCCACGGGCAGTCGCCATACTCAGTGATAACGGAAAAAGGATGGCTGCCTGCGGGCGATGTATAATCATACTCAAAATAATTGATCATTTCTTCGATTCGCACTGCATCGGCCGGAGGTAATGAACCACTATTGATAAACCGGCGCAGGTTACTGTACGATGCACGGTCAACATCAATAGAAAAAGTGGATAACGGATTATGCCTTGCCGTACGGAATCCTGTCTCGTTCACCGAAGCATACTCCTCAACACTCGGATTATAGTACACTTGCTGTGTATATGAATCCATACAAAGTGCTCCGGCACTCTGTATATAAGAGCGTCGCACGGCAGAAGAAGGACCAGAATTAACCACTTCAATCTCCTTTTTATCCTTCAAAACCGGTTGTACAGAATACTGCATGGTAATATTCAGTTTTCCGGACTTCAATACCTGCCGGTTCTCCACTTTCAGCCCCGTACCGCTAAACACAAGTACACTTCCTGAGTCGGGGACCTCAATGGTATACCGGCCAAACTGATCGGTTTGCACTGATGCGCCGGTCTTCTGAACAGTAACCATAACACCTTTTAACGGCAAATGATCGGATGCCGATGATACAACACCACTTACCAAACGCTTTTGCGCGCAGGTAAAAGACAAAAAAATCAACAGAAAAATAAAACAGACACTGCTTTTTATGATTCTGCTGCAATTTAATTTGATTAATCCGGTAGTTTTCATAATTTTAAGTTTTAATTGTTAAACATTTTTTTCAGTTTCAATGATAAGATGCAGGTAGAAACAAAATTCCATACCTTAACATAAAAAAATTGAAAATAATTGCGGGAATAAAGGAGTTGGATGATGCTGCACTGGTTCTTCACTATAAACAGAGCCGACAGAGTATATACTATGAAGAGCTGTTTAAAAGGCATGTACGGTTTGTTATTGCAGTATGTATGAAGTATATGAACAGTATTGACCAGGCAGAAGATATCAGTATGGAAGTAATGGAAAAAGCCATCACAGATCTGGAACGGTTTGATATATTGAATTTTAAAAGCTGGATATATACGGCTGCGCGTAATGCCTGCCTGATGAAGCTCCGGTCGGATAAAAAGATGAAAGAATACTCCATTGATACCGGAAAAAATCTGCTGCAGATTGTGGAAAAACAAAACTTTATGCATCCTGACAACAGTAACAGCATAGAACAAGAAACCGGTTACCTCAGCCAGGCCATTGAACAACTGGATGAAGGGCAGAAAAAATGCATTGAACTATTCTATTTACAAGAAAAGAGTTACAAAGAAATTGCCGATGAAACCGGATTAACAATGAACGAAGTAAAAAGTTTTATACAAAATGGCAAACGAAACCTGAAAAATTTATTAATCAAAACAGGCCAGTTTGGAATATTAATGCTATTTATAACAAGCTACTGATTAAGAATGACAAAAAAGCTGAAACATATCATTACCGACAGCATTTGTCCTGGCGAAGATGTTTTGCGCCGGTATCTTTGCGGCCAGTGCACGAAAGAAGAATTGTTTATGGTTGAAAACCATCTTGCCTCATGTCCTATGTGCAATGATGCACTGGAAGGA
>CAZRNJ010000368.1:0-1959 GCA_964601385.1 uncultured Bacteroidales bacterium
GTGCAATGATATAGCGCTTTTCACCATCTTTATAAATCAGCAGGGCAATGCGTGCGCTCCGATTCGGATCATATTCAATGGCCTTAACGATAGCAGGCATCCCATCTTTGTTCCTTCTGAAATCAATCAGACGGTATTTCCGTTTATGCCCACCACCCTGGTACCGGATAGTCAACCGACCGGCATTATTGCGCCCACCTGTTTTATGCAGCGGCTGAAGCAATGACTTTTCAGGACTGCGTTTGGTTATCTCTTCAAAGGTTGAAACTACCTTATGACGTTGTCCCGGTGTTACCGGTTTGATTTTTCTGACTGCCATATCTTACTTAAATATTACTGAAGAAATCAATAGTGTCACCTTTTTTCAATGTGACGATTGCTTTTTTAAAATGAGGTGTACGACCCGAGACAAATCCCTTTTTAGTGAATCTTGATTTTGATTTACCTTCGTACCGGACCGTGTTAACATGAGTAACCGTTACGCCATACATATCCTCAACGGCTTTACGTATCTCAACCTTGTTTGCTTTCGAATCAACAACAAAGCCATAGCGGTTATGTGCCTCGCTCTGCTTGGTCATTTTTTCGGTAACAATCGGACTCATCAGGATATCCATAATATCAATTAGTTTTTATTTTGTAAATTATTTATCGAAGATTCATTAAAAAGCAACACCCCGCAATTCATGATATCATAGGTAGTTAACTCCGAAAGAGTGACCACTTTTACATCCTGAAGGTTACGGGAAGACAGATAAATATTTTTATCGGGCTGAGGAAGCACTACCAGAATTTTTTTTCCGGCAATTTTCAAGACATTTTTAATAGATTCGATACTTTTTGTCTTCGGTTCCTCGAACCGGAAGTCCTCCAGAACGATAATATCATTATTTTTTGCTTTATAGGTAAGCGCCGAATAGCGCGCCAGTTGCTTAACCTGCTTGTTTAGCCCTATTACGTAATCATGCGGTTTGGGGCCAAAAAACCGTCCCCCTTTGCGATACATTGGGTTTTTGCGGCTGCCGGCCCTGGCTCCGCCTGTTCCTTTTTGCTTTTTCAGTTTTTTTGTACTGAAGGCAACCTCATTGCGTTCTTTGGATTTATGCGTTCCCTGACGCTGATGCGCAAGAAACCGTTTCACATCAAGATAAATTGCATGGTCGTTGGGCTCGATACCAAAAATCGTATCGTTCAATACCACTTTTTTACCTGTCTTCTCTCCTGTAATTTTATGTACTGTAAGTTCCATTATTCTTGAATAATTAAATATGAGCCATTGGCGCCCGGCACCGATCCTTTAACAATGATGATATTATTTTCGGGCATAATTTTTAACACCTGTAGGTTGGTTTTCTTTACACGTTCATTTCCCATGTGGCCTGCCATGCGCAATCCCTTAAATACGCGCGAAGGGAATGATGATGCGCCAACCGAACCGGGAGCGCGAAGGCGATCGTGCTGGCCATGCGTGTTCTCGCCAACACCGCCGAAACCATGCCTGCGAACAACGCCCTGAAATCCCTTACCTTTGGATATTCCAACAACATCCACGAACTGGATATTGGTAAATACATCAACTTTTATTTCATCACCTGCTTTAAATTTATTAATATCATAATTAGTGAACTCAACAACTTTTTGTTTGGGAGTAGTACCTGCCTTTTTAAAATGGCCGTTCAATGCTTTTGATCCCCGCTTTTCTTTCATTTCACCGAATGCCAGTTGCAAGGCCTCATATCCATCTTTCTCGCGTGTGCGAACCTGCGTTACCACGCATGGGCCGGCCTCAATAACAGTACAAGCCATATTCTTACCTTCGTCATTAAATATGGATGTCATTCCAATTTTTTTTCCAATTAAACCTGCCATAGCAATATAATTTATACTTTAATCTCAACTTCAACGCCGCTGGGCAACTCCAGTTTCATCAATGCATCAATAGTTTTAGGAGTGCTGCTG
>CAZRNJ010000369.1:0-1953 GCA_964601385.1 uncultured Bacteroidales bacterium
GATGAAGGGCTAAGGCCTGAAATGGTGAGGTCGTAGCTATAGCCGAGATTGATAAAATCAGTCATTTGGTAGCCCATTAGAAATACCATAGCATCGTGTCCCGGATTGCCTTTCATTACGGGTATTCCCCTGTACCAAATACCGAATACTAACGGATTAATATGATAATAGGCGCCAAGATTCATTTGGTTGTATTTTTTCTGTTTTTCAAAAAGAAAGGCCAGTGTTAAACTTTCTTTGTAGTATTTCAGCAGGTTCCCCCGTAATCGTAAACGGTAACCGCCAAAGAGTGAATATTTCACCGAAGAGAAGACCGAGCGAGATTTATCAATGTTTTCGTTATAGAAATAGAGGTTTGGTTTAAGCAGATGGGATAATGTAATTCCGCTCCAAAAGATATCCCGGTATAAGATGGCTGACACGTTCAGGTCAATGTCGTTGTTCGATTCAAGCGGTATAACTTCAGTTGATTCTACAGGATCCTGAGTAATCTCTGAATAGGACACGAGACTATTGAAATTCAGTCCGGTATTCATATAGCTTAAGCTTAACCCGGGCCTGACATGCCAGAGTTCATCCATTTTAAAGTCAAATGAATACAGAAATGAATAATAGGTTGTGCTGAGCCGTGCAGTGCCTGCAACATCACGTAAAACAAATGCGCCCACGCCGCTGCGGATCTTGTCGAAAAAGTGATCGAAGGCCAGATTATAGGTAGTGAATGTTTTAGGGATGGATGGCCACTGATTACGATAGTTGCCCGATATGCGTGTCCCCATTTTACTTGCGCCGGCAAACGAAGGTGATAAGTATAATGGATTTGCATAGAACTGGCTGAATAGCGGGTCCTGCGCAATTAGTTTAATGCCTGGAAATGCAATCGAACACAACAATATGGCAAGTATCTTCTTCACTGCTATTTTATTAATAATGTTACATTGCCCATATCAATAAATGGTTTACCATTGGAATATTTTCCGGTCACACGGTAAACATAAACACCCTGCCTGCACATGGCTCCTTTGTAATATCCGTCCCAGCCCTGGTTAATATCAGTGGTACGAAACATCAGTTCGCCCCAACGGCTGTAGATCTCCAACTGGTATTCAATCACACCGTCATGATAAGGCCTGAAAACACTGTTGTCTTGTACCTGCAGATGATTATAATAACCATTCGTTGAACCGTTTCGGGAAGGAATAAAATAGTTCGGATAACGTAGAATGCCTTTTCCGATGGCTAGCACGGCATCTTTTAAGACGAGCGAATCAACACATCCGTGTTCTGTCCATACTTTTAATTTGATGGAGTATAAAATGGATTGATCGGGCTTGAGTAAGGTGTCGAATGAATGTTTCGGATTCTTTTCAGTGGAAAAACTTCCATCGCCAAAATCCCAAAGGTAGCGTACTCCGGTTGAAGGATTGGTGAGATTAATACATTGTAGCTGATCATCGGGTAACATTACCGTATCGGGCGACACTTCAAATAGAACATCAGGTGTTGGGTATACGTCTACGCGTTGCATGGTGGCCATGTCGGTGCCTCCATCTCCGCTGACAAATAACTGAACGGTATAGGTTCCTGCTTCAGTATAGGTATATGTCGGATTCTGTTGTGTGGAGGTGCCTCCATCTCCAAAGTACCATGAGTAACCGGATGCATATTTACTCGTATCGGAAAAAGTAACAGTCAGTGGAACGCAGCCGTTTTTTGTTTTTATGAATCCGGCAATTGGCGTGGGCGGTGCAATAATTACGCTGTCAAAGGCCTCACTCCGGCAGGCAGGATTTACAACCGATGAAACAACCAGACGAATCTGGTATTTGCCCCAACTGCTGTAGGTATAACCGGCAAATGTATTGCTCGATGAGGTGTAACCGTCATCCATATCCCATTCATAAATCCAAGAAGGACTTAAGGCCGATGGTGTCCCGTTAGTTATAAGGACGG
>CAZRNJ010000370.1:0-1943 GCA_964601385.1 uncultured Bacteroidales bacterium
TGCTAAACCCATGTCTGGCTTGATACCGTCTTATTTTCCTTTTCCTCTCGTTTGGGTTTACCTTACTGGCATTGGTTTGATTGCAGCCGCAGTCAGCTTATTCCTGAACAAGCAGGTGAAGCTAAGCATGTATTTACTTGCCGCGATGTTTTTAGTTTTTGTGATTACAATTCATTTACCCTCGATGCCCGATCAGAGCGCAATGATCGCGTTACTTAAAGACCTTATGCTGGCAGGGGCATGCCTGTTTATTGCAGAGAAAAATTAGCCGGGAATTGCTGTCTTCGCCGGATACAGTGAGAGCTGTTCTTGGCTTTTTTCTGACTGAAAACAAACCTGCTGTTGCGCTTTTCTGCAGCCATTTATTTTTTTATTATTTTTGGTTTCTTAAAACCTGAAGTATGAATGCAATGCCATTAGTGGTCGGTTCTATTTTACTGTTTGTTATCGGATACAGATATTATTACGGCTTTATTGCTGCCCGTATAGCCACTCTGGATGATCTCCGGCTGACACCTGCCAATACTATGTATGATGGACAAAATTATTATCCGATGAAACGTTGGATATTATTTGGTCATCATTTTGCGGCAATTGCCGGCGCCGGTCCGCTGGTAGGGCCAGTTCTGGCAGCACAGTTTGGTTATGCTCCCGGCTTTTTATGGATACTTGTAGGCGCTGTTTTTGCCGGTGCAATGCACGACTTTGTGATTCTTATTGCCTCTGTCCGTCATAATGGTCAGTCATTGGCTGAAATTGCCAGGGCTGAGATCAGCAAAGCCAGCGGTATAACGGCCTCTATTGCGATATTAATTATTATCATTATTGCGCTTGCAGGGCTCGGACTCGTAGTTGTTAATGCTCTGGCCGAAAGTTCGTGGGGAACGTTCACCATTGCTGCCACTATCCCTATAGCCATGTTTATGGGCCTATGGATGTTTCGTTATCGCAAGGGTAAAAGTACCGAGGCCACAGTAATAGGCGTTTTACTTCTTACTGCAGCCGTGATCTATGGGAAATATATTCCGGAATCTTCTATCGCCGGATGGTTTACATTTAATCATAAAACACTAACTCTTTTGATTGCTGTCTATGGCTTTTTTGCTTCTGTTTTACCGGTTTGGCTTTTATTGTCTCCGCGCGATTACCTGAGTTCGATCATGAAACTGGCTGTTATTGCCATGTTGGCTGTTGGGGTCATTATTGTTGCGCCGGATATGCATATGCCTGCATTTACTACTTTTATTAAAGGGGGAGGACCAATCATCCCGGGCACACTGTTTCCTTATCTGTTTATTACCATCGCATGCGGAGCTATTTCAGGGTTTCATGCGCTCGTAAGTTCAGGGACAACACCCAAGATGATTAATAAAGAGAGTGATATTAAAATTATCAGTGTTGGCGCTATGCTGGCCGAAGGAATTGTCAGCATCCTTGCTTTGTGTGCTGCCTGTAGCTTATTTCCGCTTGACTATTTTAAAATAAATATTCCTGTCGAAAAGTTCAGTCATTTTGCCGCGCAGTTTCAGCAAATGGGTTTTACCGAATCGAATATCGCTGACTTGTCTCGTGAAGTAGGCGAGACCATTGAGGGACGAACAGGAGGCGCTGTATCGCTTGCTGTTGGTATGGCTCAGATCTTTTCATCTATACCCGGACTAAAAAGTTTAATGTCGTACTGGTATCATTTTGCAATTATGTTTGAAGCATTGTTTATCCTTACTACTATTGACGCCGGAACACGTATTGCTCGTTTTGTTCTGCAGGAAGGGCTGGGTAAAATTTATTCCCCTTTTGGCCGCACGGGTTGGCTGCCCGGCAACCTTATTGCCAGCACTCTGGTTGTTTTTGCCTGGGCATATTTTATTTATACCGGCACAGTTTCTACCATCTGGCCTATGTTTGGTACTGCCAATCAACTGCTTGCTACTATTGCTCTGGCT
>CAZRNJ010000371.1:0-1914 GCA_964601385.1 uncultured Bacteroidales bacterium
GCTCAAAGACATTGATTTGATACGTCAAATATTGGATAAAATGCCAAAAGAAGGTGAACACATTGCAAAATTACCCAATGTGATGCACTTGAAAATTCCTGCCGGTGAAACGTATGTTCGTAGTGAATGTACTCGTGGAGAATATGGATATTATTTGGTTTCGGATGGCTCAGGTTATCCAAGGCGCGTTAATGTTAGAGGTCCAAGTTATACTCACGCTGTGGCACTATTAGAACGTATGCTTATCAATGCCAATATTGCCGATGTAGCACAAATAATGGTTTCATTACATACATATCCACCAGAAATAGAACGATAATATGGGAACTTTAAAAGATATTTTCAGTCCGTTTTTAGTATGGAAACACGCCCTTAAAGAACCCGTTTCCATCAAAGATCCGTTGAATCGCCCCGGTGCCGACCGCTACAGGGGCTTTCATAAAAATGATATTAGCCAGTGTATTGGCTGCGGAACATGCGAATCCATTTGCGAAAACGAAGCCATTGATATGGTTGCCGTTGATGGCATTGCTGCTAAAAATGGCGATAGCGGTTTGCGTCCTCGTGTAGATTACGGAAGATGCTGCTGGTGTGCACTTTGTGTTGATGTTTGCACAACAGGCTCATTAACACTCTCCAATGTATATACTTGGGTAGATACTGACCCCGATAATTTTAGATTCGTACCGGGAGTGGACAAAAAGACTTGGGACGAAAGCGAGAAAGGGTATCAAAAACCTGAAAACTACGAACTGTATCCTCTGGAACGAATTGAAATGCAACACCTGCATCCTGAACAACGGGATAACAGTTTCATTGAAATTGTAAAAGGCTATTCGCATGAAGAAGCATTGGCTGAAGCCGACCGCTGCGTTGAATGCGGCATTTGCACGGCAACTTGTCCGGCACACATGGGAATACCTCAATACATCAAAGCTATACGTGATAATGATTTGGAACATGGTTTAAAAGTCATGTACGAAACCAATCCTCTACCCGAAATATGCGGGCGTATTTGTACACATAAATGTGAAACCGTTTGTTCATTAGGTCATCGCGGCGAACCCATTTCGATACGTTGGTTGAAACGCTATATCGCTGACCAAATTCCTTCTTCAAATTATAAAAATATATTATTAAAAGACGGTATCGAACAAAAATCCAAGAAAATTGCTGTTATTGGTGCAGGTCCTGCAGGGTTAAGTGCCGCCTACTATCTATCATTAATGGGCTATAAAGTAAAAATATTCGAAAAATTGAATGCTGCCGGTGGTATGATGCGTTATGGAATACCTGAATACCGCTTGCCTTATGACCAAATTGATAAAGATATTAACTATATTCTGTCGTTAGGTGTTGAAATACAATACAATACAAGCGTTGGTAAAGATATTACGCTGGAAAAACTCAAAGAAGATTATGATGCCGTATATGCTGCTACAGGATTGCACTTAGGCAGAAGCACACGCATACCCAATTCAGACCATCCTTCAGTGTATCAAGCGATCGAATTACTGCGAAAGATAACAAACAACGAACCCATTGAAGTAGCTGAAAAGATTATCGTAATTGGCGGTGGTAATGTGGCAATGGACATCACACGTTCCTTGGCTCGTATGCAAAAACAAAAATACGGAAAGGTACAAGTGATAACAACATCGCTGGAAAGCGAAGACAAGATGCCGGCAGATTTGGAAGAAATTGTGGAATCGCGCGAAGAAAATGCTCAAATCATTCCGGGTTGGGGACCCCGCGAAATCGTGGTTGAAAACAACAAGATTAAAGGGCTTAAAGTGGTAAAATGTCTTGCTGTTTTTGATGAGCAAGGTCGTTTTAATCCCAGCTTTGATGAGAATGAAGGCAATTTCTTTGAAGGGGATATGGTGGTTGAATCCATCGGTCAGGGTGCTGATT
>CAZRNJ010000372.1:0-1907 GCA_964601385.1 uncultured Bacteroidales bacterium
CATGAAACAACGCGACACGATACGCGACAACACGCTAAAGCAGCTCACCGGACATAATCCCGATATGCTCATCACGGCCTGTCCCCTCTGTAAAAAAACATTCGGAAAAGCCACCGATACTCATATTGCCGATATTGCAGAAATTGTATCCCGGTCAATAACCACAAATATCCATAAAAAAAATACGCTGACAGCCATCCCTGAAATTTCCGGCTAAACAACCAACACATGAAACAACATTATTTTCTTCATCCCGGTTTTTCACTTTTCCTGATACTGATTTTATCGCTTTTTATCCGTTGTAACGGGAGCAAATCCAAAAAAAAGAAAGAAACCACAATCACCATTTCGGGTGCATTTGCTTTATACCCTTTAGCTACACGATGGGCAACTGAATTTCAACAAAAACATCCTGATATAAAAATTGATATCACGGCTGGTGGCGCAGGAAAAGGAATAATGGATTGTTTATCGGGAATGGCAGATCTGGGTATGGTGTCGCGGCAAATAACAGAAGATGAAAAACTGAAAGGCGCCTGGTTTATTGCAGTAGCAAAAGATGCAGTAGTACCAACCATCAACAGTCACTGTCCTGTTTTAAATGAGATAAAAAAATACGGACTAACCAAACAACAGTTTACGGATATTTATATCACTGAAAAAATTCATTCATGGCATCAGATTTTTCCATCCAAACAACCGGTGCGTATTAATGCCTACACACGGTCCGATGCTTGTGGAGCAGCACAGGTATGGGGTGAATATTTAGCCAACGGACAGGAAGACCTGAATGGCACAGCAGTATTCGGGGACCCCAGCATTGCCAGCGCTATAAAAAATGATAAGTTGGGCACCGGTTTTAATAATATCATTTATGTTTACGATATCCATTCACGAAAGGTGTACGAAGGAATGGAGGTGATACCGATTGACCTAAATGAGAACCGCATCATTGACTCAACAGAAAATTTCTACTCAACACTTGATCAGTTGATGGAAGCGGTCCGATCGGGCCGTTATCCCTCTCCTCCTGCCCGTGATCTGTATTTTGTTTCCAAAGGACCGCCGTCTAACCCTTCAGCTGTACTCTTTATGGAGTGGATACTTACCGAAGGCCAGCAATACGTGATGGAAGCGGGCTATGTTCGTCTGAAAGAGGACATCATCAACGCCTATCTTCAAAAACTCAAACCATAATCCAATGGACATCCGCCGGCTGATACGGATTGACCGTAAAAATTTCCGCATCGGAAGAGTGCTGCGCAATAGTTTGCACTTCACATGGATGCAGATCACTTTTACGTTGATTGCCATTCTGCCCTTTATTCTTCTGCTGGGGCTCATGTATAAATCATACTTTTTGCTCGAATCACATTCGGTTACCAGCATTCTACTTTCGCCCAACTGGAAACCCTTACGGGGCGAATTTGGTTTCCTGCCTTTTATTATCAGTTCAATATGGATAACTGTATTTGCATTACTCATAGCAGCTCCCATCTGCCTGCTCAGCGCCATTCATCTTGCTCTTTATGCCGATCGCTGGGTTTTGCGCATCATGCATCCGGTGATTGATATCCTTTCCGGCATCCCTTCGGTAATTTTTGGTGTTTGGGGCATTGTAGCTATCGTTCCTCTTGTAGCCGCTGCAGCAGCAGTTTTCAATATCCAATCATCGGGATACTCTCTGCTCACCGGAGCCATAGTGCTGGCCTTTATGATCATTCCGTTCATTCTGAATCTCCTGATCGAGATATTCCGCAATATCCCCACAAGCCTGATGGAGGCCTGTCTCTCGCTTGGGTTCACACGCTGGGAAGCCATCAAGTATGTGATTATACGGAAGGCCGCGCCCGGAATTATTTCGGCATTCGGGCTCGGTTTGTCGAGAGCGTTTGGTGAGACGATAG
>CAZRNJ010000373.1:0-1905 GCA_964601385.1 uncultured Bacteroidales bacterium
AATGGCTTTTCGGATGCCGGCGACACTCTCGGAAACAAATATTTTTCACTCTTCACCTCACAATCTGCCGCCGATGGCGAAGCCGAAAAAATACTGCCCGGCTCAACATCCTGGTTTATTGCTTTTATCCTAAGCGATTGCAACGATTATCTTTCAAAATATGAATCGTATCTGCAGCGTTTAAACCATTATCCGGAACGAAAACAGAAGATTGAAGAAATGAGCCGGAAATATTCTGTTGATCCCGAAAATCTGTTGGATATCCTTTTGGATCATGAACTCATTACCGCGCATTGCAATATTGCCGGCCTTCCCCGCGAACAACGCCAATTCACATTACTCCGACTAAAAAGTATACCTGTTGCCCTTAAACAGCTAAAACCGCTGCTGAATGAGCAGTTTAACCAGCAATTTTCCCTGACAGACCGTAATGGTGATGAAAAAAAATACACGGTTTATGAGTTTGCCGAACCACGATGGCTTCGAATACTCATGGGCAGCATCCTGGCTGACACAAAAACACAGGTTTTTACACTGCATGGCAAGTATCTGCTTTCAGCTCCTTCCGTTGCTGCGCTTAAAGAATATCTTGTGGCATACCATAATCAGGGCCCGATTATCTTAAACCCCGGATACCGGCTGATGGCCGAGAATTTATCATCGCAATACAACCTCTTTTTCTATTCCGGTACCAATCAGCCCGACAGCAGTATATCATCGGTACTGTCGGGGCCATTACTTAATTTCTATACCTATAACCTGAAACAACAAGATAAAATTTCTGCCATAGCCCTGCAATGTATAGCATCAAATGCAATGATGTATAACAACTGGTGCATCAGCGCCTCTTCTGCTAACACAGAAACACCAGCAATTAACTGGCAGACGCCGGTTGACACCACCCCACTTACTAAGCCGGCTGTAGTCGTCAATCATGTTAACCATAAAAATGAAATTATAATTCAAGATGCTGCAAATACGCTTTACCTCATCAATAGTGAAGGACAGGTGCTCTGGAAAAAAAATATTTCCTCACCCGTAAACAGCGATATATTGCAGATTGACGTTTTTAATAACCGGAAACTGCAACTGCTGTTCAGCACAAAAACACATCTCTATTGTCTTGACCGCAATGGCAAAGTTCTTGATGGCTATCCGGTTAAACTGCCGGCCGATGCTGCATCGGGAATTACCTTAACGGATTACGACAACAATAAAAACTATCGCATTTTAGTTCCCTGCACCGACCAGAAAATATATTGCTACGACAAAACAGGGAAGCCGGTGAAGGGTTGGCAAAACTATACGGCAAGCAGCACCTTTAACGGTCCGGTGCAATATTTTAAAATAACAAAATTTGATTACCTTTTAGCAAGCACAACAACCAACACAGTTTTACTGAACCGCAAAGGAGAGGTCAGAACAGTTGTGGAAAAACCATTTGTAAAATCAGAAAAAAATATGTTTTATATTGATTATCAAAATGATACTACGTATTTTGTAACAACAACGGCTAAGGGAGAACTACTGTTTCTTAACGAAAAAGGCAAAGGATTTATTAAAAAAAACATTACTTCATTAAGCACCGGCCATTGGTTTGTGCTGGCTGATGTTGACGGGGATAATGAAAAAGACTATATCTTTGCAGATAAGAACCGTTTAGAGGTCTATACAAAAGAAGAAGAAATGATTTTAAACTACCGGCTGAACAAAGCCATATCCACACTACCGCAGGTATTTCAATTCTCTGCAACAGATAAAATGATTGGTTTATTTAGTTTAGCCGAGCAGAAATCATACCTGATTAACAACCAGGGTGAGCTTCTAAAAAGCTTCCCTCTACCTGCCAGCACTCCGTTAAGTATCGCAAAAACCGATCCCAATCAGTTAAATTATAAAATTATT
>CAZRNJ010000374.1:0-1901 GCA_964601385.1 uncultured Bacteroidales bacterium
CAGAATACCGGCCCACCTCGTAGAGCGGGCCCTCCGGAGCGCTCCTCCCGGGGTAACGATGTGCGATCGCGGCGGCCGACCCGTCATGTTTCTTGAGGAGAATAAAACCTATTTTGGAACAACCGATGAAAACGGCAGGTACAAAATCCTTGTTGATACCGGTGCTTATAAAGTAGAGCTACTACCGGTAAACGACTATTGGAAAACCTGCATCTCCGGAGGGTATGAAATCAACCTAACCAGCTTCTATGACACAACCAGCCTGAATTTTCCGGTTTTTGTGGCTCAGGCTTGCCCCTATCTTGAGGTTGATATTTCTACTCCGTTTCTGGCAGTTTGCTCTGATGTGGAATACACGGTGACCTATTGCAACCTGGGTACCGTTGCTGCTTCGGATGCTTATGTGGAGGTGACGCTTGATGAGAAACTGGCTTATGTTTCATCCAGCATCCCCTTCACCAGCCAGCTTGACAAAACGTTCTCCTTTAATCTTGGAGATTTACAGGTTTCCGAATGTGGAAGCTTTACTATTCAAACCCAGATGGCATGCGAAGGCATTGCCGCAGGGCAAGCAGCACTCGTAAGCGCTCACATTTATCCTGATACGGTTTGCCTCGAACCAGGACCCAACTGGGACGGTTCCAGCATTATCGTCAGCGGAGAATGTCAGCAGGATTCTGTCATCTTCAGATTGCGAAATGCTGGTCGGAATGACATGACCCGCCCTTCCAAATATTATGTCGTAGAAGATATTGTAATTCTTCGACAAGACGAAGTAACACTCGGCGCAGGGCAGGAAACAGCGGTTTCGATCAAAAGTGACGGATCCACTTACCGGATTATTGCGGAGCAAACCGAAGATCATCCGGGAAGAAGCTACCCGACTGTAGCAGTCGAAGGATGTGCAGAGGAAGGACAATCAACTTCAACAGGATATGTAACACAGTTTCCTGAAGATGATCAGGACAACTTTATTGACATAGATGTACAAGAGGTGCTTGGTTTCACACAAAATGCAGAACTGAGAGGCTATCCCAAAGGTTATCAGGATTCGCTGATAACTGCCAATACCGAGATCACATACAAAATTTTCTTTAAAAACAATGGAACCAGTACCGTATCAAGAGTAGTCATTCGGGACACCCTGCCGCAATCTCTGGACATTGCTTCGGTAATGCCGGGGGCAAGCAGCCATCCCTACAGTTATGAGATTTATGGCAACGGTGTTCTGAAAATCACTCTTGACAACGTACAACTACTACCGGATGGCGGTGCGAATGAAACTTCAAATTGGGGGTTTGTTAATTTCCGAATTGCCCAAAAACCGAACAATCCTACAGGAACAGCAATAACCAACCGTGCTGCCATCTATTTTGACTACAACGCGCCTGTGCTGACGAACAAGTCGCACCATGTCATCGGTCAGTTTCCGGATTTTCTGGTAACTGCCGTTCACGGTCCTGTTTTCGTGCCGGGTGTTGAAATAAAGATTGGTCCGAATCCTTTTAGTGAGTTTACAAATTTTGAAATCAAAGGACGGACTTTTGAAACAGTGAATTTCAGCGTCTTCGATATGACGGGACGCCGGGTTTATACCAAAGAATTTGTCGGTAATCAATTTGTATATTATCGGAACCACTATCTTACAGCTGGGATGTATATCTACAAGCTGGAATCTGAAGGGCAGCTGATTAGCAGCGGAAAATTAATGGTACGATAATCATAATCCCATAAACCGGCAGTTCCCCGCTGAGAGAGCGGGGAACCTTTTAAAAGAAAGTCCAACAGACTAAAAATAAAAAAGATTCGTTTGTAAGAATTAGGTCGTCTTATTATTTTCATGAGATTATGATTTGTTATTAGCGAGAGGCCGCATTGAAAACCAATGCGGCTTTTTTTTT
>CAZRNJ010000375.1:0-1896 GCA_964601385.1 uncultured Bacteroidales bacterium
GGTTTAGCATACATAAAATGATTAAACCCGAACATCAGTAACGGAAAGCCGAAAATAATCCGTCCAACAACAATAATAATTTTCATACTGTATATTTTTACGGTTAATAATTAAAAATAAAACTCATCAGCACACATTATTTTACCAAACAAGAATAATTCAAAACTAATAAAATAAACCGCAGCAGCTAAATGATATTTATCAGTGTTGAAAAGAGCCGGCGCGTTTGATTCCGGCATTATCTTTGCAACCGTATAATTATTGCTAATATTTCAAACTTAAAAAAAACAATTATGGTAGAGCATTTGAACATGGATACTTTTAAAAACAAAGTATTCAATTTTGAAACCAATAAAGAATGGAAATTTGAGGGGACCAGACCGGCATTAATAGATTTTTACGCTGACTGGTGCGGGCCATGCAGGATGGTAGCTCCGGTAATCGAAGAACTGGCAACTGAATACAAAGACAAGATTGACATTTACAAAGTCAACACAGAGGAACAAGGTGAACTGGCAGGACTGTTTAATGTACGCAGCATTCCATCACTGCTGTTTATACCGGTAACCGGCGCACCGCAAATGGCTATGGGCGCGATGCCAAAAGAATCATTTAAAAAAGCATTTAAAGACCTGTTGAATGTAGAGTAGTAAAACTGCAAACAAGATCAATTATCACATTGTAATGAGAGAATTGCAACAGTAGCAGAGATAATAAGAAAATTATTCAACATATAGAACCAAGCCCTTGAGATACTCGCCTTCGGGATGATAAATATTAACCGGATGATCGGCTGGCTGTGACAACTGGTGGATAATACGGACATTACGCTTAGCGATAGCAGCAGCGGTAAACACTGTTTTGCGGAAATCGGAACGGGAGACAACCTGAGAGCATGAGAAAGTAAACAACAACCCTCCGGGTTCCACCATCCGAAATCCTGCAACATTCAGTTTTTTATATCCCTGCAAAGCTACCTTCAGCGCCTGCGTATGTTTAGCGAATGCCGGCGGGTCAAGAACAACTATTCCGGCAGTTGAATGGTTCGACGCAAAAAAATCGAATACATCCGAGACGATAGTTTGTGAAAGCGATTCATATCCATTAATCCGCATATTTTCATTTGCAAGTTCAATTGCCGGTTTTGAACTATCAACCGTAATAACCTTTCCGGCGCCACCCCTGGCTGCATATACCGAAAAACCACCGGTATAGCCAAAAAGATTCAGCACTGTTCTATTTGCCGAATACCGGAGAAGTAATTGTCTGCTTTCACGTTGGTCAATAAAGAAACCGGTTTTCTGTCCTTGTTCCCAGTCAACACGGAATTGGCAGCCGTTTTCAGTAACCAGACGAGTGACCGGTTTTCCCCAAAGATAACCATCGGAAGATAATTCGCTGTAACGGGAAGGTAATGAAGACGTGCTTTTATTATAGATGGCAACAAGATCTTCGCCTAACACTTCACGAAGGCCGGAAACAATCTTATTTAATTCTTTATGCATACCAATTGAATGGGTCTGAATCACCGCCGTTCCATTATAGTAATCAACGATTAATCCGGGCAAGCCATCCCCCTCGCCATGTATCAGGCGATAGACATCTAAACCGGGACGTTGAGCAAGTCCGAGTTTTTTACGCACGGAAAATGCCTTAAATATCCTGTTATTCCAGAAATCCTGATCAATTGGCCGTTTCTCAAACGAGAGAACCCGCACCGAAATTGATCCGTGCTGATAATGGCCTGAAGCAATAAATTCATTCGAAGCAGAAAAGACCTCAACAATACAGCCATCATCGGCATCTCCGGTAATTTTTGCAATAGCGCCGGAAAAAACCCATGGATGAAAACGACGCAACGACTCCTCTTTCCCTTTCTTCAGAATTATCTTAACC
>CAZRNJ010000376.1:0-1894 GCA_964601385.1 uncultured Bacteroidales bacterium
GGTATTATCATTGAGTTTAGAGGGTTGGGATCGGCTAAACATGTGACATTGGAGTAAGTATCCGGCGAATTGCACCTTGCCAGAGTTTTGCCTGACTGTTATTTTAGTGGCAAAAATTTAACCACTATGAAAAATAGCAATGAACAGGAAATATTTGAAAAAATTTATCGGGCATTCATGTATGAACAACAATTGGATTGGAATTGTTTAATTTTAAACGCTACTAATTAGGGGAAGCTTTCAATCACAATTATTCAATATCTTTGTACAAATAAATGAATCTTCAATAAAGTAGATTTTCAGATGGCTTGTACCGCATTATGACTGATATCCTCAAATACATTTGTTCTGTACTCGATGAAGAAAATATTCAATATATGATATCGGGTAGTTTTGCCATGAATCTGTACACTATTCCCAGAATGACACGGGACATTGATATTGTGATTCATATTGAAACAGAAAAAGTAGATTCGTTTCTAAACCGGCTAGGCATTAACTTTTACTATAATAAAGAAGCCATTAAGATAGAAGTTCAACGACATGGAATGTTTAATATTATTGAAACAAATAGCGGGATTAAAATTGACTTTATAGTAAGGAAAACAGATGAATATCGGCTTGTTGAATTTGATCGAAGAAAAAAAACATCCGCCTATGGTTTCGACACTTGGGTAGTGTCTCCAGAAGATCTCATCCTCTCAAAACTAATATGGTGTAACCAGCTTAGAAGCGACAGGCATATTGATGATATTTCCAATCTGCTTGAATATGAACATCTCGATAAAGATTATGTATTGGGTTGGATTAAAAAGATGAATTTAAACTCATTTATGCTGTTATGAACGATACATCCAACGAAATACGGCAAAAGCAACTCAGCATTTTCAGATCAATGAGTCCTGCGGAACGATACCAGATAAGTATTGAAATGATCAATACATCACGACAAATCGTTGAATACAGCATAAGGGCATTACGTCCCGGCATAACAACTCTTGAACTTAAACGAGAAATTTTTAAGCGCTATTACTCTAACGATTTTTCTGTTGAAGAATTAGAAAAAATTCTTTTCGCTTTGCGATAAACCCCACCTGTTTATCTAATGGGTTTAATATTCTTGTATTAAAAATCAGTGGGATAAGCCCAATATGGGGTGGAGGTGAGTTTGTTTTGTTGCGGTTACTTTCCGATACAGAACTTTGAAAATATCTCCCCAAGCACTTCTTCGTTGGTAATCTCTCCTGTAATGGAGCCCAGATGATAACCGGCTTCTCTTATGTCCTGCGCAATCAGGTCGGTTGCAGTATTGTTTTCAAGCCCCTGTAATATACGTTCGGTGGATGCTGCTGCGTGATGCAGGCAATCATAATGTCGCGCCGAGGTAATAATTGTGTCGTAATTGTTTATTTCAATTTGTTCTTGCAGTTTGTTTAGCAAACAATCAATATTTGTACCTGTTTTGGCTGAAATAAATAATAGCGAATCTTTGTTATGCAACGAATCAATAAGTACTTCACCGAACTTTGTCTTAATCTGGTCGTCGGTATATTTATCTGTTTTATTAACCAGTACAATCAGTGTTTGCGAATCAGTCATGCGTTCTTTCATGTCTCTTACGGCTTTTGCTGTCTCGGCCAGGCAGTCCTCTGCGTCGGTAACCAAAAGTACTACCGATGCTTTGGCGATTGATTGCAATGTGCGTTCAATACCCATTTTTTCTAACGAATCAGCGCTGTGTCTTAAGCCGGCGGTGTCAATAAACCGGAACAGGCAGCCACCGACCGTGATCGTCTCTTCTATCGAATCGCGTGTGGTCCCCGGCGTTTCTGATACCAATGCGCGTTCGTCTTGTAAAAGTGTATTTAGTAGTGTTGATTTGCCTGCATTGGGC
>CAZRNJ010000377.1:0-1887 GCA_964601385.1 uncultured Bacteroidales bacterium
ACTGGCCGGAAATGTTCTTTCCCGCAGAAATGAATTTGCCGCCGACCGGTTTGCAAAAGAGCATGGGCAGGCATCCGCACTGAATAATGCGCTTCGGAAACTGAGTGTTAAAAACTTGAGTAATCTCAGGCCTCATCCTTGGTATGTGTTTTTTCATTATTCTCATCCACCGTTGCTGCAACGACTGAAAGCTCTGATTTAAACAGAATGGCTGTTAATCTAATGTGTGATGAATGAGTGGAAATGAATAATCTTTTTTTTAACCGCGATTTTGCAATAGAAATTCCTTAGATACTATAAAACCAACATTTCTATTACATTAACGCGGTAACCCCGCCTTAGAAAATCTTATTGTTAGCAATTAGCTAACGATTAGATTTTCAAGAGCGTTTTTCAGTTGAGTTTTTTCAACTGAAAAATTCGGGTTTAACTATATTTCATGAATAAAAAAATGTATTTTTGTATTAGCAACAGGCCTCTTTAGCTCAGCGGTAGAGCAACGGTTTCGTAAACCGTAGGTCGTGGGTTCAAATCCCATGAGAGGCTCAAAAAGATTTTTTGCGGGAGCAGTTTAGGTGGTTGTCCCGAGTCCTCGGGATCCCAGCAAGAGAGCGTTATATAGCAAAAAACTCATTTTTTAAAACTCTTTAAATAACTAAATTTTGTCGGACAATAATAAAGTTGTAATTTTGTTTGCAATTAATAAGCGGGAGTAGCTCAGTTGGTAGAGCATCAGCTTCCCAAGCTGAGGGTCGCGGGTTCAAGTCCCGTTTCCCGCTCAAAATAAAGTTTAAATCAGAATAATCGTTCTTGTGTATTAATGAATAAACGCCGCCCCGTTCAGATATTCGAAGCTTTGTTTCACACCCTCAACTGATGTGATATCTTTCGTTTTCTCGAGTTCAACAAAGAAATATTTCATGCCCGATTGGGGTGCTGCTTTACAGATAGCTCCGAAATCAATTACTCCTTTGCCGATAACGGTATTGCCCTCTTCAGGTGTGTTATCCATATCTTTGAAATGAAGGAGTTCGAAACGACCGGGAAATTTTTCAAAATAATTCAGCGGATCAGCACCACCCTTGCGTACCCAGTAGACATCCATTTCAAAGAGTACCAGAGCGGGGTCTGTCTCCTTCAGCATCAGGTCGTAACCAATTCTTCCGTCCACGGTGTCAAACTCAAATGCATGATTATGATAGCCGAATTTTAATCCTTCTTTTTTGCATTTTTCACCATATTGGTTGAGTTCTCCGCAAACCTTCTTGTAGTGCTCGGCTGATGTGCGCCTGTCTTCGGCAAGCCACGGCTGGATGATATATTTAATCCCTGCCGCCTTGTGATCTTCAATGGTATTATCAATCGTTTCGGCTGTTACTCCGGTATGACTCGCTAATAATTCCATGCCCAACCCTTTAATCAGTTTCTTAAACTCCTTAGGTGTCTTTCCATAAAATTTCCTGTCTTTGTAATCGGCCAGCTCAAGCCATGTGTAACCGATAGATGCGAGGGTTGTGAGTGTGCCCTCCAGGTCATTTTTTAATGCATCCCGTACAGAATAGAGCTGTAAACCGATCTTTTTCTTTTTTGTCGTACATGCTGCATGTGTTTCCTGTGTCAGATAAGCAATGCCTGCTGCTGTAAGCATACCTGCTGTGATAAATTTTCTTCTGCTGATCATAATCTATATGTTTTTATCAAAAATAATAAAAATGCTTTAATTTCGTACTTTTAGCATGTTTATTAAAGTATGACAGTTTTTTCTTTATCAGACATTGTAACGATAACGCATGGCAAACTGTTATCGGATAATGCCGTGTTTGTCAAATATCCGCTTACCGACAGCAGACGTATTTCGTCTCCCTCCGCTTCTGTTTTTTTTGCATT
>CAZRNJ010000378.1:0-1882 GCA_964601385.1 uncultured Bacteroidales bacterium
ACATAATATGTTCATTATCAACAACTTAAAATCTTATTAAGGATTGACTATTTATTATTCACCTACGGATTTTTTGAGTGGAATGGGTAATCTATTCAATTTATTCTTATTTGGCTGATTGATAGCGTATAATAGATATAAAAGACATTTGTCAGCTGTTTTTTGAACACTTGATCAATAAAAATTTTTGGTTCTTCAGATTTTAAACAGATTTGGCCATTACTTTTGACAGCAAAAAATAACCAATTATGAAAAAAGTATTATTTGCTACCGTTATTGCAACATTAGTTGCTTTTGCAGCTTGCCAACAGAAGCCGGCTGAAAATACCGAAACTGACAGTACAGCTGTTGCTGATACTACTGCTGTTGTTGATACAGCTGCTGTTGATACAGCTGCTGCTGATTCAGCTGCTGCTGATTCAGCTGCAAAGTAATTGTCGGTTTAATTAAGACATTAAACAAGTAGTTGAAAAACCCGGTGAATGCCGGGTTTTTTTATTTTTCTTAGCCAGTACAACCAGTTTTTTACTCTCTGATAATTTTTATAACTCCGCCTGCCTGCACTTTGATGATGGACGATGGTTTGCCGGATGCTTTCTGATTCTCACCTTCTTTTATTATATAATCAACTGACCGGATAATACTTTCAGGAATCTCCCGGAAATTTGCAGGCGAAGACATACCGCTGATATTTGCTGAGGTTGAAACCAATGGCTTTCCAAGCCGGCTGATGAGTGCAATACATGTATCGTGTTTTGGTATCCGGATACCGACTGAACCATCGGAAGCGATAATATCCGCTGCAAGGTTTCGGGCACCGGGCAATATCAGCGTGAGCGGTTCATCTGCAACGTCAAACAGTTCAAAGCCGATTTCGGGTACATCATTTGTATATCTTTCAACCATTGCCGTTGAATTCATCAGTACAACAAAACTTTTTGAACCGGCGCGTTGTTTAATGGATTTTATTTTATTAACAGCCAACTCGTTTGTTGCATCACAGCCAATACCCCATATTGTATCCGTGGGATACAGGATTATCCCTCCATTGCGGAGTACCTGCAGTGCCCGGTTTATTTCTTCAGTTTGCACCCTGCTTAATGGTTTTATTGTAAATAGCGGTCAGGTCTGTGGCAATTCGCTGCTCCGAGAATCGTCCCGCATGTGTTATGCCCAATGCAATCATTTTTTTCATCCGTTCACGATCACTCAGTACTTCAGTAATGGACGAACCAATGGCATCGGAACTTTTCGGTGTGGTGTAACAAGCAGCATTTCCGCCTGTTTCTTCCAGACATCCACCTTTGGAGGTAATGACCGGAACCCCCGATACCAGCGCTTCGAGTACCGGTATGCCAAATCCCTCGTATAATGATATATATAAAAATAGTGTTGCTTGTTGGTAGAACCCCGGTAATTCCTCATTGGAAACATTATGAATAAAAAGAATCTGTTTGTCGAGATGATTCAGGGCAATATATTCTTTTATTGTCTGAATATACGGAGTTTGTTGTCCGATTACAATTAGTGGCAAGATGATCTTGTTTTCATGGATGGCCTTGATAATGTTCAGCAGGTTTTTTCGTTTTTCAATCGTGCCGACGGTCAGAAGGTAGGAATCAGGCAGATTATATTTTTTTTTCAGCCAGGTAAGTTGTTCTGTTGTCCAGCGTCTATGAAAATCACGGGATACGGGCTGGTAAACCACATCAATCTTTTCGCCGGCAGCCGGGCAGTATTGAATAATATCATTTTTTGTCTGATGACTTGTCGCGATAATCCGCGTCGAATAGGTGCAACTATGGATAAACTTTTTATGATAGATCAGCCGGTCGGCCGGTGCGTACATTTCAGGCATGGTCAGAAAGATGATATCATGAAT
>CAZRNJ010000379.1:0-1875 GCA_964601385.1 uncultured Bacteroidales bacterium
TTTTTCTTTCTTATTTCGGTATTATTACATAGTGATCTGTATCAACTTGTTGGAAGCGATAATCGGAGACCAGACTAATGCCATTCATTACTTGTCGGAGTGTCAGCTTTTTCGTGTCGTAGCGGTGTATCAAAGTTCCTTCTATCCGGGTGTCCTGTTCAATCGTGATCGTTATATCGTACCAGTCCTGTAATGTTTGTGCGACTTCCTGCACATTGGCGCGCTGAAAATGGATGATGTCCTGCCGCCAGGCATAAGGCGCGTCCTTGTCAAAGGTTTCTGTTATAAAACTTTCGTTCTGTTTGTGATAAGCAAATAGCTCCCCTGGAGTAAGCGTATCCAGGCTTTGTACGAAGGTGTCTTGTTGCAGCCCAACATTTACTTTGCCTTCCACGAGCGCTACTTCAATGGTTTGCCGATCTGGAAAAGCTTTTACGTTGAAAGAAGTACCCAACACCTTCGTCTGTACATTATCTGCGATGACAATGAAGGGCTTCTGAGGATTTTTGGCTACCTCAAAATAAGCTTCGCCTTCCAGGGTCACGCTGCGAATGCGGTCGTTAAAATTTTTATTGTAAGTAATACGGCTGTTGCGATTGAGCCAGACCGTGGAGCCATCCGCTAGCGTGATCTTCTGAACTTCCTTGGTGGTGTTCGCTTTCTCTACAAATGGCTGTTGTTGGAAAAGACGATCCATCAACCATATACTGATTAGGATCAAACCGATGATAGAAGCCGCAACGGCAATGCTGCGTCTCAAGGTACGCATTCGAGTATTTCTGTGTAATGAAACAACTTTCACCCCTGTTGCCCTAAAGCCTTGCTGCTGGAGGTGCGCCCAAATTTCCTCTTTGAGATTCAGATCAGTCGGCTTCGGATTGTTTGTTGCTGCTTCCCATTCTTTTTTTAAAAGCATGTGCAAATCGTCCAAATCATCCGCCGCAAAATACAGCTGCAATGCCTTTAGTTCTTCCGGCGTACAAGTGCCCTGTTGGTATTTTTGTAGTAAGTGAAAATCTATTTTCATTGATGTATTTTCAAAATCCTAAAAGTTTTTGTTCATAAAGACGAATGAAAAAACAGACTTACTCACTGTGGTAAGAAAAAAAGTAAGGTTTTTTCTAAAGAAAAAATTAGAATAACGTGAGTTATGGATAAAACTGGTTGTAGAATATTGATAATTAGCTAATAAACATCCTCTGAAGGGGATACACAAAAACGCAGCCAACAGCGGCGCTTTCTTTATTTAAACCACCTTAGTCACCTAAGAACGACGCCTCCTAAGGTGCACTTATGTGCCTAAGGTGGTAAAAAAACGATTCAGCTTCGCTGAATCCATTATTCACGTTAAAAAAGGTAGAAAAACAGGTGTGCTAATTTTGCGCGTAAGGTTTTGGTTGCCCGATACAATTGGTTTTCTACAGTGCGTTTGGAAAGGGAAAGTTCATCGGCAATTTCTTCGCTGGTCATACCTTGGAACTTGCTCAGTTTAAAAATCGTTTTGCGCTGATCGGGTAGGGTATCAATGGCTTGCTGGAGCAGTTTCAAATTAGAAGAAGAAAGCGGCGCTTCATCGAAAAGGGCAGTTGGAGCGTTATCGTACAAATTTTTAACAATGGCATAATGCTTTTCCTGCAACAATCTTTTGCGGTAATAGTCAATTAACACATTGCGAGCGATGGTAAAGGTGAGCGCGTCGAGTGAAGTATCATCCGTAAGCTGCGCCCGGTTTTCCAAAATTTTCAGAAAAACCTCCTGGATCAAATCCTTGGTTTCGGCTTCGTTGTTCGTGCGTTTGGAAATAAAGTGATAAACCCGCCAATAAAACGCCTCGTAGAACGACTTGAACGCCTGCTCCTCCCCATTTCTGATCGC
>CAZRNJ010000380.1:0-1867 GCA_964601385.1 uncultured Bacteroidales bacterium
AAGATGTACTGTCCATATACGATGAGCAGTTGATCAATAACGGGACACCCATTTACAAGATACGGCAACAATTTATTGACCAGTTTCTGCCTGTATTCAACGATTATTACAAACTGATTGCAGGACATGAGAAGGCGGAACTGATTTACCGTAGCCAGCTACAAACGCACAGCATGAAAAAGCTGCTCGATCAGTCGTTAACCAAAGATATTGCACTCGAATACACTACAGCAGGCATACATAAAGACGACCTGCAGATGCAATTAAACGGGCATCCTTTAAAAATCAGCGGTTCGCAGGGACAACAAAAAACATTTCTTACGGCTCTGAAATTTGCACAGTTCGATTTTCTGAAAAAGATTAACCAGGTAAAACCCATCCTTCTGTTAGACGATATATTTGATAAGTTTGACAGTCATAGGGTCGAACAGATTATACGGCTGGTAGCCAAAGAAAATTTCGGACAGATTTTCATCACCGACACCAATAAGGTACGATTAGATGAAATACTGAAAAAAATTGACTCTGATCATCGGATATTTATGGTGAACAATGGGGAGGTAATAAAAATCTGATATGAGAAGAAGCGAAACACAACCGCTGCGTGACGTAATAAACGAATACATCAATTCATTGCGCATGGGCGGCAAAATAAAGGAAGTAGGTGCTGTCCGCAATTGGCCGTTAATTGTAGGCAGTATAGTCGCGAGGTCAACAACAAAAATATATATCCGCGACCGCAAATTATATGTCACGCTATCATCGCCGGTGGTTAAGCATCAGCTTTCGATGCTCAGGGAAGGGATCGTTGACGCATTCAATAAAAAGGCGGAGGCAGACCTCATAGATGATATTGTATTATACTGAACGTCTCTTAATAGTGTGAATAACAGGATAATCAGCATACCGTTCGCGCATCGAAAAAAAGAAATCACATTCACGGCGTGCATTTTCATCCGTATCTGAACCATGTACTGCATTATGTTCAATATCCTCGGCATACAGGGCGCGGATAGTGCCAGGCGCTGCTTTACTCGGATCAGTATCTCCAATCAAACGTCGGTAATCGGCAACAGCATTTTCTTTTTGTAAGATCATAGCCACAACAGGCGCAGAGGTGATAAACTTAACCAGCTCGCCAAAAAAATGCTTATCCCTGTGCATCGAATAAAATGCCTCTGCCTCCTCAATGGTAAGCTTTGTAAAGCGCATTGCAATTATTTTAAATCCTGCATCATTGATCATTGTCAGTATTGGCCCGATAAATTCATGATTCACCGCTCCCGGCTTAATCATAGTAAAAGTAACATCGTTATTCATAAACAAACAATTATAGTTAATACTTCCGTTAGCAAAAAAATATCTTTAAAACTGTTATCTTTGAATTATTATTCAAAACTAACGATTAATACGCAAAACAGTGAAAAAAGGTTTCGAAGAAAAGACATTTATTTCGTTTTTCGATCTGATCAAACGCACAAAAAAAGCTGTGATTCTGAGCCATATTCATCCCGATGGTGATGCCATAGGCAGTATGTTGGCCATGTATCATTATCTAACCTTACAGAATATTCCTGCCGTATGCATCGTTCCGAGCGATATCCCCGATTTTTTATTGTGGATGAAGGATAGCCATTCAATACTTATCTATAAGACCCATCCGGATGAGTCGCTTAGTCAAATATTCGATGCAGACACCCTGATTTGTTTAGATTTCAATGACCCCGAACGACTGGCAGGGATGCACAATGCTTTTAGCCAATCAAAAGCAAAAAAGATACTTATTGATCACCATCTTGAACCAAAAAACGTTTTTGATTTAATTATTTCAGATCCAACAGCCAGCAGCACCTGCGAACTCCTGTAC
>CAZRNJ010000381.1:0-1866 GCA_964601385.1 uncultured Bacteroidales bacterium
AGTTGCACCAGTTCATACACCGATACGATTGCCGTGTACCCCGAGGTAATTGCTAGTTTTGGCGTTGGCCCGGGATATGCCGGTTGCCATCCGTTTGATGTTCAATTCAGCGATTCGTCTCTTCACGGTACACTATATTACTGGGATTTTGGAGATCATACATCATCGGCGCTAACAGACCCTGCGCACCGGTTTATGCATTTAAATCCGTCATCCGACACAACTTTTTCGGTTGAATTGCTTGTTTCATCGCAGCATTGCGCCGATTCTATCACTAAGCAGATAACAGTTTATGGACGCCCTGATGCTGAATTTTACATCGATACCACTGTCGGATGTCAACCACTGTTAATCAATATTACCAATACATCACGAATAACATCGGGAACCTTTAATTGGTTTTTTGATGATGGACAAACTGATCTGACGACCGACCTGTCGCCGCTTAGTCATACTTACAATCATACCGATAGTGTCATTCGTCAGTATAATCTGTTTATGGTGGCTCAAACCAATACCGGCCAGTGTCGCGATTCGGCATCCCTGATCCTGCAGGTCTATCCTGATGTTACTGCCGGCTTTACTTATAATCCTGCCGGTTGTCATCCGCATACGGTGCAGTTTAACAATACAACAGTGAACGGATATATTTATTCGTGGGATTTTGACAATGGTATGTCATCAACGGTTGTTAGTCCGTCCCAGCGATTTGACAATATTGCAGGGCAGGATGAGGTATTTAATGTTAAACTTCTTGCTGCCTCTCGTTATAATTGCCGCGACAGTATAACTCAGCCGGTGGTTGTTTATTCTACACCGGTGGCCATGTTCTACGCAAAGCCCGTTTATCAGCAATATAAAGATTACCCGTTAGACACCATCACCAACGAAACACGTCACCGCACCTACTGGAATTATTCTTGGAATTTTGGCGATGGTACTACCTCATCGGTTAAGGACAGTATTTTTACACACGAGTACCGTATCTGGGGACCGAATAGTGACAGCAATGAGTTATTTCTTACATTAATTGTAACTAATCCCACGCATCCGGAATGTCGCGATACGGCTTATTTCGAAATTGTGATTACACCCCCCGAACCAAAAGTTGAGATACTCGATGCCGATTCTACGGGATGCCAACCTCTGACTCTTACATTTACGATTGCATATAATTACAGCAATCCCGATAGCACAATTTGGTATTTTGACGATGGCAGTCCCGATACAAAAGGAAAATCTACAGTTACACATACTTATACTGATGTGGGTGTTTATTATCTGAAGGTTCGCGTGGTTGGTGATGGTGGAGCGGCCTATGCCTATAAGCTTATTGAAGTGTATCGTAAGCCGGTGGTTAATTTTGATGTTGATCCGACGGAACTGACATTGCCGGATGATGCCACAGCGCAGTTTTTTAATAAGTCGCAGTTCGGCTCTTATGATTACTGGGATTTTGGTGACGGCACAACATCTACAACCGAAGATCCGATGCATACCTATACCGATTCGGCTAATTATACGGTAAAATTGGTGGTGACTTCAGAAAATGGTTGTCAGGACTCACTCATTAAGCCGGAGGTTATAAAGGTTGATAATGCCGGTGATATTGAATTTCCGAATGCATTTAGGCCAAATGCTGACGGGCCTACTGGAGGCAAATATTCGTCAAACGAGATCACCAGCGCTGTTTTTAGGCCTGTATCCAGAGGTGTTTCTGATAAGGAATACCTTTTCCAGGTTTTTAACCGATGGGGTGAAAAACTGTTCGAAACAACCGACATCTATACCGGTTGGGATGGATATTACGCCCAACGGCTGTGCAAACAGGATGTTTATGTTTTTAAGGTGCAGGGTATGTATATC
>CAZRNJ010000382.1:0-1852 GCA_964601385.1 uncultured Bacteroidales bacterium
GTTATCTGGTATGATCCGGCTATCATCCAGGATAGTGTTTGAAACAGATTGCCCCCTTCGTCGTTTTTAACAATATATGTGCCCAATCCGTATCGGTTAAAAGATTTTTCAATACTTACATTGTATCTGTTTAACAGATTAAGGGATTCACCAGTGCCAATAGCATTATATTCAGTCATTGCCTTGAATTTCTGGTTGTTATGAAAAAACACAGCAGTGAGTGATGGGTATGAGGCAATGGAGAACATCTCATAACTCATCCGGGCATTATTTTGGCAATGTCCCTCTAGTATTGCAATATATGATATCAATATTATGCTAACGTACCAACGAAACATATCCTGAGCCCTCACAAATTTGGTGGTTAATAGTAATCGCTTTAAAAACATATATATATGATCCGTCAGGCTGATCGGTTCCGTTAAAAGAACCATTCCATCCATCTTCGGGGTTATTTGAGTAATACATCATACGTCCTCTTTTATCAAATATCCTAAGATCAATTTCCAAAAAGGGGCCTCCCAGTAATGTTAATTTGTCATTGATATTATCATCATTAGGTGTAAAAAGAGTAGGTAGGGCACAAGGAGATACGATCTTGATTATTGTGGCAGTAGTGTCAATACATCCGTCTTTGCTGGCAATTTTATGTAATACGGCATGATAGCCAGGATAAGGGAAGGTGTGACTGTATTGAAAACCCTGATATTCGAGTCCATAATCAAATATCCATGATGATGTAGCAGCAGATAGGGAAGAATCATAGAGGTGAATGGTTGTATGTCTGGTTTTATCTAAATCATAATAAAAACCTGCCTGTGGTTGCAGAAGGGCTTTGGCTGTACCATAGGAAGTATCAGTGCAGTTGTTGTCGGTAGAGACAATTAATTTTTCATTTGTGAGCAAAGTAGTGTCGTTATGGATATATTCGGGGTTATACAAGGTGCTGGTGTCTCCATTGCCCATGTTCCAGTGCCACTTCGTGATATTGTCACCATGTATTACTGACTGGTCAATGAATTGAATTCCGCCGCAGATAGATTGAGAAGAAAAATTGGCTTGTGGTTTGGGGTATAAGGTAACGGGTTTTGATATGCTATCCATACATCCATTGGCTGATTGAATATGCAGTGTAATGAGATGGTATCCGGTAGTGTCAAACAGGTAATTGAAAGATTTGGAGAAAGAAAGCGTTGCAGAGTCGCTAATCCACCTGTATGAGATAATTGAATCACCGGTTATCCGGCTTTCATCGGTGAATAGGATGGAGTCCTTCTCGCAACTTCCGGACAGTTCAAAATCGGGATTGGTAAAAGCAAATGTAATCCTCATATCATCCGATACAGGAGAGCAGGTGTCACAATAACCGGTAAGGGTAAGCGTGACATTGCCGACAATGTAATCCATATTGCCCGGATGGTAGGTGGCCAACAGCAAACTGTCAAATGGTTCAAAGTATCCGTCACCTGATGTGCTCCATTTGATGCTGGTGGCTCCGGAAATGGTTGGGGATAATTGAATCTCTGATGTTGATGAACAAATAATTGTGTCGGTTACAATTATTGTTATTCCGTATGAATTTAAAAAAACTGAAACCAGAATTATAAATATTTTATATTTCATTTGTATTAAATATCATTGATAGATAATCATAATAAAAGGTTCATAAGCATTTTTATAATAATAGAAATTAACTTCATCAGGATAAGAAAGACCTGAGTATTTTATACCTATTGAAAATTTATTTGTAGCATTTTCAAAAAGTGTATTTGCAGAATATGGAAGAATTAAAGGAGTGTAGCCATAATTAGTCGCAGCAATTTCTGACTGGATAAATGTATTACCATTATCT
>CAZRNJ010000383.1:0-1849 GCA_964601385.1 uncultured Bacteroidales bacterium
TTATTATACTGTCCGTCATCAAGGCAGCCACAGCGCGTATACGCATTGACCAGATGATTAATTTCGGATGGCGCATTCTTGCTCCTTTGAGTTTAACCGGACTGATATTATTGATTATTCTGTTAAACCTGTAAAAGATTTTATTAATTGTTTGAATAAAGAAAACATGAAACATCCAGGAGCTATATGGAAAGAGTTGTTAGCCAACGCAAGCCATAAACCAGCCACAGTGCTTTATCCCAAGGAACGTCTTGAATTGCCGCCTAATTTCAGGGGAAGGCCGGTGTTTCATCCCGAAAAATGCATCGGATGCATGCTCTGCACAAAAGATTGCCCTTCACGCGCTGTTGAAATCAACAAGATTGCCGAAAAAACTTATTCATGCACCTTTCATCTTGGTCGTTGTATCTATTGTGGCCAATGCGCCGACTCATGCAACAAAGACGCGATTACCATGAGCCATATTTACGAACTGGCTGCTTTTGAACAACAAAGCATGAACGATACAACCAAAGGTGAGCCCAAAATCCCAACTGCTGCATCAGAACCTGCTGCCGGCTGATTTTTTCCTTATCCTATCCCGCTTTTACCGGCTATGATCAAGGGTGTTTTATTCGACATGGACGGCGTTCTCGTTGACTCGGAGAAATTTATTTGTCAGGCAGCCATCATGATGTTTGCTGAAATAGGTTTAACGGTAAAGCCGGATGATTTTATCCCATTTATAGGTAAAGGAGAAAACCTCTATCTCGGCGGTGTAGCCGAAAAATATTCATGCCCTGTTGATATTGACAAAATAAAAGCGCGCACCTATGCCATTTATGAAACAATTGTCAGTGGGAAACTTGAACCGCTTGCCGGTGTGCATCAATTTATAGGGCGTTGCAAGGAACGCGGCCTCCGGCTGGCTGTAGCTACCAGTGCCGACAAGGTTAAAATGATGGTTAACCTCCGGGAAATCGGTTTACAGCCAACACTTTTCGATGCACTGGTAAACGGACTGGACGTTAAACGGAAAAAACCCTTCCCCGACATCTTTATCCTTGCTGCCAACCGTATGGGACTAAACGCCTCTGATTGTCTCGTTGTTGAAGATGCGGTAAGCGGAGTTGAAGCAGCGAAAGCCGCCGGCGCACGATGCCTGGCGCTGACCACCAGCTTTAACATGTCACAGCTTAAATCCGCCAACTGGATAGCCCCTACCCTGGCCGAAGCACCCGACGAGGCGCTAAACTGGTAAATGATAGTCGCAGCTATTCACAAAAGTTCTTATTATATTTACAAAAAAAAGAGTATGGCACGATTCACACGTATTCAGGTTGCAACAAAAATGAATGAAACAGGCATTATCCCTGTTTTTTTTAACCCCGATAGCGAAGTGTGCAAAAAAGTTATCAAGGCATGCTATGATGGCGGCATCCGGGTGATTGAGCTTACCAACCGCGGAGATTTTGCTCATGAGATATTCCGGGACATGAGTAAATATGTTACAAAAGAATTACCGGAGATGATTCTTGGGGCCGGCACTATTGTAGATTCCGGCACTTGTTCACTCTATATACAAATGGGGGCAAACTTTATCGTAAGCCCATATCTGAAAGAAGATATTGCCCTGTCCTGTAACAGGCGTAAAATCCTCTGGGCGCCTGGTTGCGGGAACCTCAACGACATCAGCCGCGCAGAGGAACTGGGCGCTGAAATTGTTAAAATTTTCCCCGGCAGTGCAGTCGGCGGGCCTAAATTTGTTGAAGCCGTTAAGGCGCCATGCCCATGGACCAACATTATGCCTACCGGTGGTGTTGAACCAACCGAAGAAAATCTAGGCGCATGGTTTAAAGCAGGTGTATGG
>CAZRNJ010000384.1:0-1836 GCA_964601385.1 uncultured Bacteroidales bacterium
TGATTTTCAAGAGCGTTTTTCAGTTGAGATTAATCAACTGAAAAATCAGGGTTAAACAGCTATCTGCTGCGACACTTGATATCTATTGCGAATTTCAACCGAAATCTTGTACCTATAGGACCAAAACAACCAAACGGGATATTGTTATGTCAGGAAACAGGTTTTCTCCCTATTTTTGCTCAAAAAGAATTTATCCTGTAAGCAAAAATTAAATTAAATAGTAGTAAAAATAGTATTCTGCAGAAGAAATAAAAATATTAATCCTGATAATTACCGGATAACAATGCCAAATACTTTTTCATCCACAAGGTTACCCTTTTCGTCCCAGATATACCAGGTACCTATTTTATGATTATCGAGGTAGGTCATTTCATAGCGGAGCATACCATTTTCGTCCCAGATATACCAGCGTCCATTCTTTTTATTATTGGCAAAGCTGGCTTCTTCCTTTTTCTTTCCGGAGATGTTGAAAGTGATCCATGCCCCATGCATTTTGCCCATTTTATACGATTGCACTTCCTGTACATTCCCATTGGGAAAATAGTAACTCAATAAACCATGCTTCAATCCGTTTTTCAGGGGTATTTCAAATTTTTTTGCACCATCGGGATATTTCTGAAGATACACACCGGTAAATAACTGGTTTGTTGCGCTGTCGTAATAAAAGCCATCAGTCAACTGATATAAGCTCTGTGCATGAACAGATACTGCTATTCCGGCAGCGATAATTATGCAAAAAATATTTTTTTTCATTGTTTTCATTTTTCAGTACACACAAAAATAATAAAAAAAAGGCCTCCTTGCAGAGGCCTTCTTTAAGAATGCATGAATATTAATAAACTTTATTCTGAGGATCAAAATTAGCCCAGCCAGAAGTCCAGTCAGTTGAACCAAAAGCACCGATATGGGTAACCGTTTGATTCAGGAAGGTATTACCGGATATCTCACTAAAATTAGCACCGGTTAACAGAAATGAACCGGCTGAAGGCAGTAATGTAGTACCTCCACCATCAGTATAGATATCAATATTGGTTTTGAGCGAAGTAATTGTACTGTCAGCTTTATTGTTATAAACACCATTGGTATACAACGTCTGGTCGTAAGCAGCATAATACTGAGTAGTATTACCAGCCATAACACAATACCTTACACGCAAGTCGCCATTGGTTCCATTATTTTGTGCGGCACTACCTTCTACATGCAATCCGTAGGGCCAGCCGGCAACCAATGAGTTATATACTTTCAGCATGGTATTTTTGCGCAGATATAAACCTGCCTGATAATATGATGATACACTTGTTGTAGTATCATACATTTTGGGTCCGAAGAAACTGATGTTTGAAAAAAGCGGAGCAGTAATAGGTGTGTTTGTTGAGCCACTGCCATCATTATCTGATTCAAAACCATTGGAGTTACCGGCAGCATCAGCCACATTCTTATCACGGATAACAAGACCAAACTGAACTGTACCTGTATAACCATAATCCGTATCAAAATCATCATCTAAACTCTTATAGGAAATAAGATATTTACAGTTTACAGTACCGCCAAACCATTCGAAACCATCATCATTACCATAGGAAACCTGCACATGGTCAATAGTAGTTCCGCTACCGACAGCGCCCATAGTTAAACCATTGATTTCTTTATTTGGAGCAAACACATAACCTGCATATTCGATACGTAAATACTGGATAATACCACTATTATCGTCATCGCTTGAACCGCCATAATATGCATCAACACCGCCTTCGATCTGAATATTGTCACACGGTACATTTCTATTTGCTTTTCCGCACAAAATAACACCGCCAATATCACCCGTTTTACGGAGAC
>CAZRNJ010000385.1:0-1828 GCA_964601385.1 uncultured Bacteroidales bacterium
GATCGAAGGCGTTTTTTTTCAGCAGGAAGAAATAAATAAAATTGCCCTTGTTGCTCCCAGTGCAAAACTCAACATTATTAAAAATTACGAAGTTATTCAGAAACTTCCCGTATCCTTACCCGATAAAGTATCAGGAATCATTAAATGTTATAATCCTAATTGTATTACCAATCACGAAAAAGTTACCACACAATTTGATGTTGTAGGCAGTCAACCCGTTATGCTAAAGTGTCATTATTGCGAAAAACTAATGACAGAGGAACATTTTGTTTTCGTTTAAATGAATAATAAGAGATATGGGCGATTGTAGGGGTGCTGTCATTTTTGTTGTATTGTCTTTTTTTTCTTTTACATTAAAAAGTCAGATTTTTACAGGTCAACAACCGGAACGATGGGCCGATTCGGTACTCAGCACCATGACTTTGGATCAAAAGATTGCCCAGTGCATTATGCCTGCTGTGTATCCGAGGGATTCGGTGCAGGTAGCTGAGATCATGCGCCAGATAAAACGGTATAATCCGGGAGGGATTATTATTTTTCAGGGAGGACCGAAACAAGTGGCACTGCTGGTCAATACCATGCAAAGTGCGGCTTCAATTCCCATGCTTGTGGGGGTAGACGGAGAGTGGGGGGTAGCCATGCGATTTGACAGTGTCTTGCCCTTTCCCCGTCAGTTGACGCTTGGCGCTATGGATAACGATTCACTCATCTATCAGATGGGTGTAGCAATAGCAGCTCAGCTCAAACGGTTGGGTATCCATACCAATTTTTCACCGGTGGTAGATATTAACAGCAATCCTCTTAACCCCGTTATTGGAAGTCGATCCTGGGGAAGCGACCGTGACCGTGTAACCCATCAGGCCTCAGTATATATGAAGGCGCTACAGGATAATGGTATTCTGGCTGTGGCCAAACATTTTCCCGGTCACGGCGATACCGAGAACGATTCTCACTACGCTTTACCCGTGCTTAACTATTCACGCCAGCGACTCGATACTTTTGAACTTTACCCGTTTAAGTCGCTCATAAATGAGGGAGTGATGGGGGTCATGACAGCGCATCTGAATGTTCCAGCTTTCGATTCGGCAAAGATCCCGGCCAGCCTTTCGCGTAGGATCACCGACAGCCTGTTGCGACAACAACTGAATTTTAAGGGCATTATTTTTACCGATGCCTTAAATATGAAAGGGGCACAGAATGGTTCGCCCAAAGCTATTGCCGTTAAAGCTTTTCAGGCAGGAAACGATATCCTGCTTATGCCGGTCAGCCTCCCCGATGCTATTGATACCCTTACAAAAGCTGTTAAAGCAGGTATTATTGACGAATCCGAAGTGCAACGACGTTGTAAACGTATACTCTCGGTAAAATATGCACTGGGCATTCACCGCTTTCATCCGGTGGATACCACAAACCTCCTTGCTGACCTGAACAGGCCATTATATCAACTCTTGCGCCGGAAATTGTATGAATCGGCTATCACCCTGATCGAAAACAACAACGACCTTGTTCCCTTAAAACGACTCGATACACTTCGCATTGCCATCGTTGCCATTGGAGATACCATGCCCGGCAAAAGCTTCAGGAATACTGCCGATTTATATACTTCCTGTGACTATTTTGCCCTGCACCGTAATGCATCGGATAGTGATTATTACCGGGTTTACCGGCAGCTCCATGGTTATAATCTTATCATTACATTGCTGTTGAATACCGATATGCGTCTGACGCGCCGCTATGGCGTTACTGACCAGCAAATCAATTTCATCGAACTTATTGCTTTCAATTATCCCACTGTGCTGTGTGTATTTGGGTCGCCTTACATTCTGAA
>CAZRNJ010000386.1:0-1808 GCA_964601385.1 uncultured Bacteroidales bacterium
ATATTGATGTTATCCGAATAAAACAGGGATTATTAATAAAATGTGGTAAAATGAGTGACAGCATCATGCAGATTAACAGGATGATTACGGACGTGTATCATGCACAAAAACTATATCACCGTGATGAGGTTGCTAAGCTCAATACGAAAATTACCGAAATTAATGGTGTGTTGAAGGAAAAAAACCGTATTATAGTGGGATTATCCATTTTATCTTTTATATTTGCCATCGTTATTGGGTTTTTAATAAGAACAAAATGACAGAAATAACAATAACGGACGTTTTACAAAGCATTGATATCGTCGCCCTTTCCGGACGTGATAACACAATAGAGTTTTCGATTTCGGGATATTCATTTGGCGGTAGCTCATCTACCTCTACTGCTGAATTATTAGTTAAATCATCTATTGACGATGATGATGCGAATGCTCTATTAGATATTTATGGGACTGTCGCAGGTATAGAGAGTAATGAAATAACCATTGTCGTAACAGAATTGGAATTAGCAGGCCTTACCGGACAGATATATTATTTTAAGTTAATTGTAGGTACTGTTATATTAACAGGCAATTTTTATGTTATAGAAAAAAAAATATTGAGAGACCTGATCTGCCCGGGAACATTAAGTGTGTTTTACTTTGGACATGATGACATATTTGATGAATTAAGTAGGCAGACACACTATGCCGCCGCTACGTTAAAAAATGATGCAGGGGCGTCTATTATTGATGATGTGGCAATATCTGAGAATGAGGACGAAAAAACATGGTTTTACGACAAAATTAACCGCACCGCATCTGATGTATATCAAATTGTAAGCAATTATGGACAGACGGTTGAGAACGCCTATTTTTCAGACGCACAATTAATTGGATCAGAACAGAACTATATTCGTTACGCTCTTGTATTCCCAAGCGAATTTGATGATAATTTGTTAAAAAAACTGCACCAAAACTTAAGGGATGCCATAATAACATATCTTAAGCGATTGTGGTTTTCGGATCATGGATTTGAAGAAAAGGCCATGCTTGGAATGCAATATTATGAGCAATTGGTTGATGTGATTCAGCGCTCATTAAGCAGTAGGAAAACAAAGCCCAGGGTATCGTATAGGGGATTTTAAAAAAAAATTATGAGCAAAAGAGACATAGCCGCCGAGTATGTGCGAATGTACCCAGACAGGCCAAAAAAAAATATAGCACGGATATTGAATGAAATCTATCCAGAGACATCAATTGAACAATGGCGGCACAGTATTAGACATGTAACTGGTTGCAATGGCGAAAGGTCGAGGAGAGAGGGCAGACCTGACATAATTAATCATTTTATCCCGCCGTCAAACGAGCCGGAATACACTCCGTTTGTACTGAATAAACATAAAAGAATTTTGATGTTATGTGATATTCATGTACCCTACCACGATGTTAGCGCGTTAAAAGCAGTTAAAGAACATTGTAAAAAGCACGATGTTGATGCAATTCTTTTTAACGAGGCGATTGATTTTTACCAAATTTCAAAATTTAAGAAAGATTTTTCCCGGCCTTCGTTATCACAAGATATTGATACTTTTAAATGGATGGTAGATGATATGCGTGAATGGTTCGGAGATGTTGCTGTATATTACAAACTTGGCAATCATGAGGAGAGATGGGAGTACTTTCTTTGGGAGCATCCTGAGATTCAGAATATTGATAATTTTAAATTTGACAGCATCCTAAAAAGCAAGGATATGGGGATCACGGTAATTGACAATCAGAGAATAATCAAGATTGGCAAGTTAAACGTGATTCATGGGCATGAGTTTATCT
>CAZRNJ010000387.1:0-1806 GCA_964601385.1 uncultured Bacteroidales bacterium
TTACATGAGAGTTTGAAACAGAAGTAAAAAACCTATATGTTTGTAGTCAATAATTTAGTGAGCCGATCATAAATGTTACCAAGGAACATAAAATATTTCTGGTGGAAATTTCCGGTCATATATTGTTTAACATTACTTTCAGCGTGCAGTTCCACCAAATTTGTTCCGCGCGATCGCTATTTGCTGACGGATATTAATATCGAGATCCAGGGAGACAAAAAAAACATTAAAAAATCTGACATTGAGCCTTTCGTACGGCAACGGGCCAACACGCGCTTTCTGAATCTATTTAAATTTCAGCTATGGCTCTATAATCTGTCGTCGTCCGACAGTAGCTTATGGCTGAGCAACTGGCTGAGAAAAATTGGCGAAAATCCTTCGCTTTACGACCCCTTTGTGACCGAACAATCCAAGCAACAAATAAAATATTTCCTGGAGGAACAGGGGTATTTTAATGGGCGGGTGGAAGATTCGGTAATCATTCGCGGTCAGAAAATAAAGTTATTCTTGACGGTATACACTGGTCGGCCCCGCTTTATCGGTCAGGTAAAATATTTTTTTAACGATCCCGAAATTGAAAAGCTTGTACTATCGGATACCTCACAAAGTCTCTTAAAAAAAGGCGACCGTCTGCAGCTGGACATTCTGCAAAACGAACGAATCAGAATAGAAACCATACTCCGTAATAATGGGTATTTTTCCTTTACCCGCGACTACATCTCTTATCAGATTGACACTTTAGCTGATCCTGTCAACGCACACCTGCAGGTACAGGTAAATAATATCCGACAGTCAAACCCTGCCGGAGAAGTTAGCATGCAACGACACTTCCGCTATCGGATAGGTAATATTCAGGTCTGGATTGACAACCAACGTATGTCCGATACGCTCAATTATCGTGTCGATAGCATTATGTACGACATAGCAAGCATTGAAAATACTACCTATCTTTTCAGGGATGCTATTACTGTTCGGCCTGCTGTGCTTCACAACAACATACTCATTCGTCCCGGCGACTACTATCGTCAATCGGATGTGGAAGAAACCTACAAACGCTTGTCTGCCCTCAGGCTTTTTAAATTTATCAATATCGGGTTTGTTGAACACCCCAATGACTCTACCTCTGCAGATTCTGCCCACATTATCGATTGCAAAATTCAGGTTTCGCTCCAGAAATATCAGTCGTATCAAACCGAATTTGAAATCACCAGCCGCGTCGGACTGGGCGTTACCGGCAATGTTAACTATCAACATCGCAATTTATTTAAAGGCGGCGAAACTTTTTCGGTTAAGCTGAATGGTAGCACAGAAACCGTCAAAAGTACCCAGAGCTTCCAGTTTAAAAATACCCTTGAGTTTAGCACCGAACTGGGATTAAGTGTTCCTTCACTACTCGTCCCCTTTATTTCGTCACGTTTTGAACAGAAATATTATCCGCGTACCAATTTTACAACTTCCTACAACTACCTGCGACGGATACAGTATACCAACCATGTTTTCAATACCTCTTATGGCTTTTCTTGGTCGGCTTCACGCCACACTTCGATAAAAATAAATCTTACCGACATCAATTACGTCCGTATTTTACGCCTCGACAGTTCATTCTACCAGTCAATTAACAACACCTTTCTGAAAAAAAGCTTTGAAGATCACCTGATTACATCAAGTTCCATCAGTATGATTTACACCAATCAACAGGGGAACAAAAATATCCCTTTCCGGTATCTTCGGCTGGGAGTCGAATTTGCAGGCAACACTACCGCTTTACTCTTACGCACATTAGGCGAAAAACCAGATGCCGACGGA
>CAZRNJ010000388.1:0-1795 GCA_964601385.1 uncultured Bacteroidales bacterium
CCGGCTGAACAAAGCCATATCCACACTACCGCAGGTATTTCAATTCTCTGCAACGGATAAAATGATTGGGTTATACAGTTTAGCCGAGCAGAAAGCATATCTGATTAACAACCAGGGTGAGTTGCTAAAAAGCTTCCCTTTATCTGCCAGTACTCCGTTAAGTATCGCAAAAACCGATCCCAATCAGTTAAATTATAAAATTATTCTTGGTAATAAGGATAATTTTTTATATACTTATATTTTTAATTATCAAACCAAACCTTCAAAGCCATGAAGCAGTTTACCCGGTTTATCCAACTTTTTCTGGCAGGAGTATTTCTGCTTACGCTGAACTACTCGTGTGTTAAGGAATATCTCGATTTCTCGAAGTACAGCAAAGAATTAGAGATTAACGGCGGCTATCTGGGCCCTGTCGCTTACGGTGTCTTTACTGCCAAAGACCTGTTAGAGAAATTTGACAAAAAAAACAAAGTACAGGAATATTCGGGCGGTAGTCTTGACAAAGTTCTTTATATACGATTTGAAGAAAATGTCGCCTCAAAAACAGCAGCAGATATTGTACCGCTCCCTGCACCGGAATATGTTAATATTTACCTGGGTAATGAAATCACTATGGAACCCCTGTTTTTTACAGCGGGTGGTTTTAATGAAACCATTGAACGCAATCTTTTTTCGTTTTCGAAGCGCCGGATTATTGATAAGGTTATTCTTGATTCGGGAAATCTGAATATACGCATAAAATGCTCAATCCCGAGAACCGGCACCTTTGCCCTTTCTTTCCCCGGCCTGGTGAGCGAAACAGGAGCACCGCTATCAAAGACCTATAATAAAACTTCTGCGCTTACCAATCTAGATGTCAGCGAAAAAATATCGCTGAATCGTTATACCATTAACCTGCTGCACGACCCCATACCCTATGATAGTAATTATTTGCAAATTGAGTACACTATCCGGTTTGGCAATGAACCAAATCCAATACAACCGGACGATTCACTAAATTTCACCATGAACATCTCCGACCTTAACTTCAGTCGTATGCAGGGCTTTTTTGGCAGAGATACATTTATTAATCAGGATTCAATACAGCTTGATATTAACATAATAGAAGGTACCGAAGAATTTAAATTTCTTGAGCCAAGACTTACCATGAGAGTAGTCAATTCTCTCGGGTTGCCCATTAATATCAGTTTAGATAATCTGGTTGCAATCAATAATGAGAACATCTCGCCATTAAACCAAGCCATTACATTTATATGTCCCGACTGTCCGGATTCAGTCCATATTCAATATCCAACACTAGCGCAGCTCGGACAAACACTAACTACAGACAAAGTATTTGATCAGGCAAACTCACCCGGATTTAACACCGCAATCAATGGCGACCCAAAATTCATCAAATACGAAGCCGAAGGGGTATCCAACAGGTATCATGACAGTAACGACCTGACAGAATTTGTTACAGATGATGGTAAATTCGACTTGATGGTAGGGATCGAAATGCCTATGTATGGCTATACTTCCAATTTTGTTCTGCGTGACACTCAAAAACTAAATATGAAGGAACTGGCAGGCGATGCCTCAGTGATTGAGAACCTGCTGATACGGATAAAAACAATTAACGGTCTACCGGGTGAAATTTACGGTCAGATATTTTTTGTTGATTCGAACTATAAAATTATTGACGCGGTATTCGATTCAGTTCCTCAAATCACCAAATCGCCACCCGTTGATGCAAATGGGTATGTCACCGGCACACAGGAATCGGTATCCGACATCAAAAAGCAAGGTCAGACAC
>CAZRNJ010000389.1:0-1792 GCA_964601385.1 uncultured Bacteroidales bacterium
GTATTCAAAACACCAGGTTTTCTGTGTATTACAGTCGTTGTTGGGTGGATAGGGCTCACCGCTTTGCACACCGGCATTCTGGTTATTGAACGGACCGTTTATTCCGGACGAAAGAGATAAAGCATTGCAAATATTATCATTAGCAGGTCGTTGGGTTACATCAACAAAAACCGAATCATATCCGCTGCAACTGCCACTGATGCCATAGGCATAAAACACAAAGGTGCCAAGGGTTGGCGGTGTAAATACAACAGCTGGTCCTCCGGTTGTATCAAGGTTATACGTTGGCAGCCAGTAAATAGTATCGGAGCCAAATGCTTTAAGAGTATCGGAACTTCCGAGGGGTATTTCGAGCCGTTCACCAGGAATAAACAGTGTCAATCCGTCTGTTACATTAATATAGTTAAATCGAATTACTGAGTCGGTGCCGCCGGGCCCTGAAACGACGAGTTTAACATTTTTCAGTCCGGTTGTCGAATAGGTTACCGTGTGCGGCCCCTGTCCGGTTGTTCCTGCGGCCAGAGAAGCGCCGGCACCAAAATCCCATTTCCACGAAGTGGTGGATCCAAGTGTTTCATCGGTAAAAATGACATTACTGCCCTTGCACGCCTCGCGCTTGCTTGCAATAAACGATGGAACAGGGCCGGAGGAGGTGTCAACATAGGCCTTAATGCACAAATCATATTCATATCCTTTATTCCCTTGTCCAACGGGAATCCAGTTTTTGCCATCTTCACTTGCCCAGTTAAAACCGATGTTTTCAATTGCTGAATCAGGAAATGAAAGATAATACGTTTTATTCATTGCAAACGAAGCATGACTCACCCGTATTGATTTATAATCAGAAGAAACTGTTACAGATACGCCGCCTACGGGATTAGATAATTCATCGGTGATAGTAATTCCTGATAGGTTTTTAACCTTAAATGCATCGGCATACGTAAACGTGATCACCGTATCAAGATCTGACAATTTCTCGTTCCATCCCGGGGTAATAGACACAGGCAATAAGGTTCCGGCAGCAACGGTATTTATCGTCCAGTAAAAAATCTTATTTCCCACTCCCTGTTTATTTTTAACTGAATTAGCCGGAACGACAATATAATAGCGACTGCCTTGTTTAAGCGGTACATCATGGTAAAGGATTATAGTATTATTTGCTTCATCCCATACCGATTCGCAACTGTCATATACAGCAAAACCGGCATCTTTAATATGAATCCCTTTAAAGTTCACTGAATCAACCGACCCCATGAAAGTACAATACAATGAAGTGTTTAATGGCACAGACTGGGCTCTATTACGCGGATAACATGAAAAAGTATCCGGTTTTGCCAGTGTTGTGAAACCATAAATCAAGGTATCATTAAACAAACCAGACGCAATAGCTTTCACTGCCGAATCAAAAATATAAAGAGTATAAGGTAGATTGAAGCGTATTGTATTTTGCTTTACAGTTAGTACTCTGTTTCCTGTATCAAGCATCAGTTTAATACCAGAAAGCAGATTGCTGGCTCCATCACGCACTGCAACCTGAAGGGTATCGGTGATTACTATTTTTTCTGTGAATTTAACTGTAAGGACCGAATCAGAAGAAACTTCCATTTCAGTTGCCGGTCTCCAGAGAACCGGTTTGAGCCCCGATGGCCTTGAGCGGAAAGAAATCCTGAGAGTATCGTTCAATAACATTTCCGGATTGCGTACTGCACCCGAAGGAATAATCAATGTGTATGATTTATTGGACTGCAGATTAGCATGCAGAATAGTTATTGTTTTCTGCGGTTTGTTCCAC
>CAZRNJ010000390.1:0-1790 GCA_964601385.1 uncultured Bacteroidales bacterium
ATATCGTATGGATTTGTATTGCTTGTCGGAGAAGAAATTTTCGGAAGAAAAATTCGGGTTTAATTATGGTTGTTATGCACTATTCCTATCAGCGTTAACCTGATAATTCTTACCTTTGTTGTATCATGGGCAGCAATATCTACAAAGGAATTTTCTATGTTTCTGTCACAGCTGTTTTATGGAGTTTTGTAGCCATTGCTTTAAAAATAGCCATACGGGAATGCGATGCTGAAACAATAAATTGGTTCCGGTTTAGCTTTGCTTTTTTGTTGCTTGTCGGCTATTATCTTTTTACAGACCGTAAACGGCTGATGATAATTGTAAAACCGCCTTTCATACTCTTTATCGCCTCTGTCGGATTAGGAATAAATTATTATGGCTATCTGATGGGTGTCCATTATACCTCGCCCAGCACAACTCAGATTGTGATACAGGTTGCACCTGCGCTTTTTGCTCTATCCGGTTTTATTTTTTTTAATGAGAAAACCAGTATTAAGCAATTGGCCGGATTTATTATTACTATTGCCGGGCTTGCTATTTTTTATAACAGGCAATCACTCCATCTCTCGCATGATATTCAAAGTTTTAATGCCGGTATTATCTGGACACTTATTGCTGCACTGGGCTGGACTCTATATGCCATACTGCAGAAGAAGGCGGCATTCGATTATCCTGTGCTGCAGATGAACCTGATCATCTTTGGTTTTCCTGCTTTGTTTTTTTCTTTCTTTGCAAACTATTCTTTTTTTGCTGAAATCGGCGTTATTACCTGGTTATTGCTGATTTTTCTTGGATTAAATACGCTGATATCTTACGTGGCGCTTTCTGCTGGTCTTAAATATATTGAAGCAAACAAGTCGTCGGTGATTATTACGTTAAACCCCATTCTTACTTTTATAATGATGGTGGTATTGGAAAAAATGAATACGGGAATTATTGAGGGTGAACATTTCAGTTATACAGCTCTGGCCGGTGCAGTTATGGTGATGGCAGGTTGTATTATTGTTGTTGGTTCGAAAACAGATCCGAAAAAGTGATTGTTATTTTAGGTGGATGTTGTTTTTCTTTGGCCGTTTGCTGCAATTTGTTCCCGGCATGGTAAATCAGTGACCAGCTTACAGTATTATTTCTTGGTACGAAACGTGGCAGTGTTTTTTAGCGTACTCATCAGCCAGAGTATTTTTTTTTGCCTTGCCAGCAAATAAGCAGATGGATGCTTTGGATCATATTTGCGGGGATTTGGTAAAATGGCTGCAATCATGGCGGCCTCATGCCTGTTCAGTTCGGCCGATGATTTATTATAATAGTATTGTGCTGCCGACTCAACGCCATACACACCTTTGCCGGTTTCAATAATATTCATGTAAACTTCCAATATCCGTTTCTTGGGCCAGAAAATTTCGATAAGCACGGTAAAATATGTTTCAAGCCCTTTGCGCAGATAGGTTCGTGCAGGCCACAGAAAAACATTCTTCGCTGTTTGTTGCGATATGGTGCTTGCGCCATGTTTACGTTTGCTGTGCTTATTGTGTTCTCTGGCTTTTTTGATGGCCTTAAAATCAAATCCTGAATGAGTATAGAAATGATTGTCTTCTGAAGCGATCAGTGCTTTTATCATGTGAACCGACACCTTATCAATATCAATCCATTTTTTTTTGAACCGGATTTTTTGACCATCGGCAACTTGTTCGGCGCAGCGTTTAAGCATCAGGTAGGTTACCGGAGGACGGATAAACCGGTAACATAATGTAACAAATATGGTTAAGCTAAAGAAGAAGAAAATACAATAC
>CAZRNJ010000391.1:0-1761 GCA_964601385.1 uncultured Bacteroidales bacterium
CCAAATTATTCAATAGAAGTATCTGCAAAGAGACGAACTATTTGAATTAGTTGGGATTATCCCGATTTAGAAAAATAACCTTTTAAGCAATTGAAAATGTGTCTAAAAGGTATATTTTTCTTAATCGCTATGCAATAGAAAACCTTCTATTGCATAGTTTGGGATAAACGGTTCATTATAGAGCTCCCTTGGGAGCGATTATGCCGATTTCGCTAATGTTTTACCGCGATACAAATCCGGGTGGATTTCTATGCTGAGCAGCAAAGGGAAGAATCTGGCAAAAAAAAAGCCCTTCCGCAGAAGGGCTTTTCAAACATCTGGTTAAAAATTATTCCTTAATAATTTTCTTAACAGCCGATTGCTCACCGCAACTTACTTTAAGAATATAACTTCCGGCCGGTAGAGACGATAGGTCTAACTCGGTATTCAATACTCCGACAACATTCTGACTTGTGATGATGAGTGATTTGCCGGCCATATCCGATACTTGCAGCGTAACATTTCCGCTGATTCCTGCAATCTTAACCGTCAAACGATCGGTGGCAGGAACAGGATAAATTGAAACACCATTGGACGTTAAACCGGATACCTCATCTAACAGATCCATAATAATGGTATCGTTCAGATTACCGGTTACATCTACCGTTCCTGTTGTGTCCTTGTAGCCAGCGGCTGATGATTGATAGGCCTTTCCATTACCCGGAACAACATTAGTAAAGGTTGCAATGCCTGTGCCATCAGTAGTATCCTTGATTGATCCAAAAGTTACAATAGCGCCACTGATAGGTGTAAAAGCGCTATTCGAAACAAGGAATGTAACAGTATATTTCTGCGTATCAAGCACAATGGTATCAACCGTGTTGCCAATGATATCAATGGTTCCTGCTTCGGTTGCATATATGGGAGTTGCTGATACTGAATAGGCCAAACCGGCTGCCGGTTCAACATCAGTATATTCGGCAAGCCCGTTGGCTGCTGTGGTATCATTCATTCCATCGAAGGTAACAATCGCGCCCGATATCGGTGTGCCTGTTGTATTGGTAATCAGCAGTGTCACATTGAAGGCCATTGTACTGAAACTAACATCAGCAACAACCGAATTTAAACGGACTTCGTTCCGCACAACCACATAAACGGTATAATCAGTATTGGCAGTAAGTCCAACCAAATTAACATTAGTATTTACATTATGCTGAACACCAAAATTACCGCTTTGAACAACCGCGTTACCGAATGCATCAGTGCCGGCAACCACCTGGGCAGCGCTGGGCGCTGTGGCTGTATCGCGCAATACAACATAATAAGCAATTCCCGGACGGCTGGGATTAACTGTTAGCATAGCGCCAATTTGCGTTATGCCACTGACAGCAGGTGCTGTATTAAACGATGCCGGTGTAACCATGTCGTAACGCATGGCTGTCCCATTCCCCTTACCAACGTATAAATAATTACCGGCCCTGGTTAATAATCCCGTTTTATTATACCCTGTAAAATCAAAACCCGTGGTAAAACTAACCCAGTTGGTACCGTTATTTTCCGACTTAAGCAGCAGATTTGGATTACCGCCATAAACAAATAACAGATCTTCGCCAAAATCGGCCATTGAGGCGCCTTCGGCCTGACCGGTGGTCACCCCAACTGAATTTGTAACAACAGTATCCGAAATAAGTCCGCGGCATGCCGTGAGGTTTCCTCCGCCATCGTTCTGTGCGCCGTTAAACATAAAATGATTTCCTTTATAGGTGCGTGTGAATACATACC
>CAZRNJ010000392.1:0-1755 GCA_964601385.1 uncultured Bacteroidales bacterium
ACCTTTTAGACACATTTTCAATTGCTTAAAAGGTTATTTTTCTAAATCGGGATAAACCCAATTAATCCCAATTTATTCCTTCGAGAATAAAAAAAACCGGAATTAAATTTTCCGGGATTAAATAAATACTGGCCTCAACTTACCATTTTCCTGTTTTTGCACTACTGGGCTTTGGAAGGCCATCAAGGACTTTAAGATTTTCCCTGATGACATCCTCAGGAAGTTCATAATTAGTCAGTTCTCCTCTAAAATATTTATCGTAACCGGAAAGGTCCATTAATCCGTGTCCGCTAAAATTAAAAACAATAACCTTTTGCTTTCCTTCATCTTTTGCCTTTTTCACCTCTTTAATCACCTGTGCGATGGCATGACTTGTTTCAGGAGCAGGAATAATCCCCTCGGTACGGGCAAAAAGCACACCTGCCTCATAGCACTCTAACTGATTAATAGACTGTGGACTGAGCAAACCCTCAACAGTGGCCTGGCTAACTAACGGAGCCATGCCATGATAACGCAAACCGCCGGCATGGATAGGAGCAGGAACAAAATTATGTCCCAGAGAATGCATGGGCAATAAAGGTGTCATTTTTGCCAGATCACCATGGTCATACACAAAGGGTGAACGCGTAAGCGTAGGGCATGATGCGGGCTCAACAGGAATAATATCAATATTAGCGCCATGAATTTTATCATAAACAAAAGGAAATGACAAACCGGCAAAATTGCTTCCGCCACCAGCACAACCAATCACTACATCAACCTTTTTCTCACCAGCAATTTTCAACTGTTCTTTCGTTTCAAGACCGATAATGGTCTGATGCAACATAACATGATTCAATACACTCCCCAGAGAATATTTTGTCTGGCCCGACGGATCGGTTACCGCTGCCTCAACAGCCTCACTGATGGCTATACCCAAACTACCCGGTGAATCGGGATGTTCTTTTAATACTGCCCTGCCGGCTTGTGTTTCATTGCTCGGACTGGCGATACATTTACCACCCCATGTTTCCATCATCAGTTTACGGAAAGGTTTTTGGTCGAAACTGATCCGCACCATAAACACTTTCACTTCAAGATTAAGTAACGCACCTGCAAATGAAAGAGCGCTACCCCACTGTCCTGCACCCGTTTCAGTAGTGAGCCGTTTAGTTCCAAATTGTTTATTATACCAAACCTGGGGCACAGCAGTATTTCCTTTATGGCTACCTGCGGGAGACAAGCTCTCATTTTTAAAATAAATGCGGCAATGGCTTCCAATAGCTTTTTCAAAACCCTCGGCCCGCTGCAACGGTGATGGTCTCCAGCGGCAGAGAATATTCAGTATTTCTTAGGGAATATCAATCCATCGTTTTGAACTAACTTCCTGTTCAATAAGATTCATAGGAAAAACAGGAGCCAGCATCTCGGGAGTAACCGGTTTACCATCAGGACCCAGTGGCGGCTGTAAGGGTGTAGGAAGATCGGCTGCAAGATTATACCATTTGCGCGGGATGTCTCTCTCTTTTAATACAATTCGTACGTTACTTTTTGCCATAGTCGTAGTATTTTAGTTTAAACGATAAAAATACAAATATTTCCGGATTAGCCAAATTTTATAAGAAAGCTTAAAGCATTATTTGTCTTCCATCAGGTAGTTATGCATCGCTTTGGCTGCCTTTTTTCCATCGGCCATTGCCTTAAGCACCAGTGAGGCACCGCATGCCGAATCACCGGCTGCAAAAACTTTAGGCACATTTGACTGATAGGTTATAT
>CAZRNJ010000393.1:0-1749 GCA_964601385.1 uncultured Bacteroidales bacterium
TACAGATGATTTCCTATGGAGGCAGCACTTTTAATATCTCCGTACTTATTAATACTCAACACAAAAAAGAAACACTGGTTTCGTTGAGCAAACATCTGTTTTAATTTACCGGACATTAACCCCGGCTCATTGAGTGATGTTGCAGAGTACTCGGTGTTGAATAGTTGCAATTATCATAGAATTGACTTATGTTTACAGTACAAAATCAACGTATGATAAAAAACGGATTAATAATATCGTTATGCATCCTGTCGAATACACTTTTATCGCAGGTATTCAAAAATACTGATTATAACACGCTGGCCAATGGTGCCCGGTTTCAGACATGGGAGAAAAAACAATCTTATTTCCGCACCTATTATGTAGATAAAGAAAACCCTGCCAGCACAGACAATAACCCCGGAACCGAAGCCCAGCCGTTTTCAACTATTTCGCATGCCGCCAGTATTCTCAAGCCGGGAGAAAGAGTAATTATTAAATCAGGTATTTACAGAGAATGCGTACGTCCCAAACGTGGAGGCACATCGGCCGACAGCATGATAACCTACGAAGCAGCACCCGGATCCCGTGTCGTAATCAGAGGTTCGATACCGCTTGATGCTAAGAGATGGACAAACGCTGCTTACTTTAATTACCAGCAGAACCGGCAAAAAACCGATAAACCGATAAAAATATGGCAATATGATTTCGATGGAACAGAATTTGCCGGCTACAACCCCTTTTTAGCCCTCAACCTGATGCTCGACCGGTCGTGGTTACAATATAAAAAAGAAGTGAATATGAACCCTCACTTTAAACGCAGGGGTATGATATTTCTGAACGGAGAACCACTCCGGCAGGTACTGCTGTCAACCGAGCTTGCAGATAACGACAGCGGAGCATTCTGGGTTGAACACAATGGGATGAGTATCCATGTCCGGTTTCCGCACAACACATCGCCGTCTGATTACACCATAGAAGCAACCAACCAGGAACAGGTATTTGTTCCATCGGAATATTCTGTAAATTATATCGTTCTTCGCGGAATCACATTTGAACACGGAGGCAACGGGTTTCCTGTTCCTCAACGCGGCATTGTATCGTCGCGCCGTGGCCATCACTGGATTATTGAAAACTGCACCATACAATATGCCAACTCAGTAGGTATTGACCTTGGCAATGAAATATGGTCGGCTTACCCGGTTAAAGGATTAGGATACGATATTATCCGGGGCTGTGTAATACGGCAATGCGGCATATCCGGACTGCAAGGAATGTGGTGCAAAAACATGCTTATTGAAGACAACCTGTTTGAAAACATCGGATGGCAAGATGCAGAACTTGCCTTCGAATCGGGCGGAATTAAACTACATGGCTCAGCCAATACATTGATTCGCAGAAATGTATTCCGCAACATAACTACAGCGCCAGGTATATGGCTCGACTACCAAAGCAACAAAAACTGCCGAATCACTAAAAATATTTTTGCATCAATAATAACTGCACGCGGAGCCATTTATGTTGAGGCCAGCCATTCGCACTGCCGTATAGACCATAATTTTTTCTATGGGCTGCAATCGCGTTACTGGCTCACCGGCGATTATGGAGCAGGCGGTAATGCGCTGTATACCGATGGTTCAGACAGCATAGATTTTGATCATAACATGATGACAGATATTGAGAACAGCGGTTACGGCGCCTATCTGAATGCCGAACGGTTGGTTGATTCACGGGGTGGAATAACCCGCTGGCACAGAGTAACCGATAACA
>CAZRNJ010000394.1:0-1726 GCA_964601385.1 uncultured Bacteroidales bacterium
GTGCCGTCGTTGCCCGGGGTGGGTGAGGCATTGGTGTGTACTATTTCGTTATTGGTGCAAAAAATATGTGCAGTGAGGGTATAAATACCACAAGTTAATATTTCTTTTTTGATGCAACAGACATAATTAACACTGTCATTAATATTACTACCACTAAACTGCAAAAAGATATATTTATATGGCGGATCACAAAATCCCAAATATTTATAATATCCAGGAGGTTCTAATTGAATACAACCCCATGGATTTAAAACATTACAATTATCACCTGCCCAAAGGTTTAAAATCGCGGTTGGTGAGCCATAAAATTGAAGGTAAAAGATCACACCTGATTGAAACTTGTACCATACATCTTTGCCAGGGTGTGCTGAACACTCTCCAATAGATTTGTATGGAAATACAGTGGTTGCATTCCAATTATTTGAATAAAAAGCGATATTCGTAATACTTCCATTAGGACAACCACCAATGAGAGGCAAAGTGTCTATAAATCCAAGATCAATTGCATGTTCACAATCATCGTTCACAACCTGGGTAAAAGCATTTACTGCAAGCATCAACTGGCAAATAAATGCTATTTGTATTAATGATTTTGGTTTCATAATTTATTATTTTTAGATTCATAAATAAAGGTAAACCATTTTACTGAGTTACCAATTTATACGATTTTGCCGTTGTCCCTGATAACATCCGGCAGATATAAGCGCCCGGCAGCAGGCCTGTAACACTATAATAAGTCCTGTTCAAGCGGCCGGCGTATGTATGTCCTTTAAAGATTGTGCCAACCCATTTGCCATCAGAACCAAGCAGGTCAATTGTTGTTTCGGTATCGTCCATAGTAACAAACGATATATTAACTGTGCTGCTGGCAGGGTTGGGAAACACAGTCAATATTATGCCGGAAGTGTCAGCCATTGATGGTGGCACAAGAGATTTTAACTCGCCGGGCAGTTCGTCTTCAGCCAGTTCGATGGTAGTAATATTATCTGATGATTTCAGCGAGGGACAATCACCCAAAGTAAACTGGCCGCCAGGCAGGTCAAGGAAGAAATCGGCCAGGCAAGGCAGCACGCACATCTCATAGCGGATACGGGGAAATAAACGTGACCGGAAACATAACTTTACCTTGTTAAGGTGTTTGCCACAGCGTACATCAATAACATGAATCTCAACCGAGTCGGCTGCCGAGTAGCAGCCATTGGCATTGGCTGTAACATAATAGGTGGTAAGTGAATCGGGACAAACATTGACCTGTTGTGAAAATTCTCCTGTGCTCCACTCGTAAGTGTATGGCGGGTAGCCGCCTGTGGCTGCAGCCGACAGCATAATACAGCCATAAGGTGTGTAACCGGTATAAATAGTTTCATCTGCTCCGGCATCAACAGAAACAAATGGCTGGTCAACAATAGTATTAGTAACAGCATTGGTTATTACCGGCAGATTATCGTCAAAGATAATGGCCGACTTATTTATGATCTCGGTGCCATTTGCCAGGCCTGCCCTGGGCTCAATACTGAATGAAATATAACCCATGCTGCCTAAGGTATCATACAACAGAGGAGGCAACTTAATATTATTGAATACTATTATCAGTTCGGTATTGGGGCCTGTAGTATTAATACCCACGCTGCTGATAGTATGTGAACTATAAATGATTTTAAGTGTTGACGGGTCAAGGTTTTTGTCAAGCTCATCAAGGATCTGTACATTATATGCAGGTCCTGTG
>CAZRNJ010000395.1:0-1716 GCA_964601385.1 uncultured Bacteroidales bacterium
GTTGTAACCTTCGGTGTCGAAATACATGGGATTGGCGTAGCGTTTGGTAGTTTCACTTTCCAGACGAACCACGCCCTTAGCCGCATCGGGCTGAGTACCTATAAAAAGGTATATGGGCAACGACTTGTTGACGTATAACTTGCCATCGGGCGACTTATACATCTTTTTTTCAATGTAAGGAAGCGATTGAGCATTCAATAGCGCTTCACAAAAAACAATAGCAATGAAAAAAATCCACCTCTTCGCATTCATATGTATCAGTTTTGTAACTTATGCTTTGTTATTCGCTCACATGTTGAACAAACTGAAAGGGCAACTTTACCAGCGACTGAAATTCTTTCCCGGTGCTGAACATATCCTCATCGATATCGAGATAGTGCCAATGTACTTGAACATCAACATTCCGGTCTAGCAAGGCCTCCAGATAGTTTAGGATATCAAGGATAACTTTGGCCGAAGCCGAATTGAAATAGTTGAGATGAATGTGCAGTTCAGTGTTTTTGGCCGGTTGTTCTATGTATTGTGTCAACCACTCAAATACCGGTTGGTAGAATCCGGCTACATCTTCAGGTATGGAATTTCCTGTAATTTCAAGTTTTCCGGTCTTAGCGTCAAACCTAACATTGGGTGTGTTGGTTCCCTCGGGAATAATAAGTGATTCCATAGTTCTATGCATTTATGTATTTTTTGATTACCGATAGGAAAGTCTTCAGATTGATGGGCTTAGTAATATGGTCGTTACAGCCTGCCGCCATGATACGTTGAATATCGTTTTCATCGCCAAAAGCGGTCTGAGCCACAATGGGGATAGTTGGATTAAATTTGCGTATTTCCCGGGTAGCCTCAATACCATCCATCTCTGGCATGCGAATATCCATGAGAATTAAATCGAAATGTTGCTTCTGGGTCAGTTCCACTGCTTCTTTTCCATTTACTGCCCTGACAATGTTTGCCTTTGTTTTTTTCAATGCTTCGGCCAGCAGGAAGTAATTGATGTCAACGTCTTCGGCAATAAGTATGATTTTGTTTTCCCATTGGAATTCTGAGGTTTCGGAAGGAAGAATGTGTTGGGAAAATTTCAAACCCACTACCAGCACATCGTCGAGCTGTTCATTATTGCCTTTCCAGCTTTCAAAATATTCGTCAAGGAGTTTTTGCTGTTCACTCATGGGTTGTTGGGATAGTTCGAGCAGAAAGTTGCGGAAATTTACGCTCATCATTTTGGTACGTTTAGGACCGCCAATCTGATCGTAATATCCGTCGGAAAAGAGATAAATCTGATCGTTATATTCAAGCTTTATTTCACGATTGGTAAACGATTTATTATCGGTTTTATATATGCCAATAGGCATGCGGTCGGCTTCAATAATCTGTAGTTCTCCGTTACGTATCAGGTATGCGGGATTGTGTGCACCAGCAAATTGCATGGTTTTACTTTCGAAATCGATGATACACAGGGCTATATCCATACCATCTTTTGATTCGGTCGGCCGTCCGGTTTGATGTAGCGACTGAATGACATAGTTACGCAGTTCATTCAATATTTCGCTGGCATGAAAAGCAACAATATGACGGTTGATGGTCATTTTGCTTATTATCTCATTGAGAAACGCAATACCCAGCATACTCATAAAGGCTCCGGGAACGCCGTGCCCCGTGCAGTCGGCCACTGCAATTACAGCTATATTATCTTTCGATGAAATCCAGTAAAAATCG
>CAZRNJ010000396.1:0-1713 GCA_964601385.1 uncultured Bacteroidales bacterium
ATCATAATCAAAATGCATATAATATTGAATTGCATGGACACCGGCATCGGTGCGCCCGCAGCCGACCACTTCAATCCGTGCACCCAGTATTGTGGAAAACGCATGCTCGATCGTTTCCTGCACGCTCAGCCCATTAGGTTGTTTTTGCCAACCCACATAATTAAAACCATTATATGCCAGTTCTGCAAAGTAACGCATGATATCGTGTAATTAAAGCTGGCGCAAAAATACCTATTTTTTAATCAAATGCTGGGAAAGACTTTTGCGAATGGCTTTGCATCGGTCGATTGCGGCTATATCAATGCTCATTTCGGAGTAAGCTGTACAAAAACGGAAGAGAGTGCTACCCCTTGTGCTGAATAGCGCCTTTCTCGGACACAAAACAACAGTTGGGTGATTTTATTTCAAATGGCTGCCGGGATATTGCATTTTTATAACTTGAAGTAAATAAGTTCGCATTGCAATATAGCCCGCAGATAACAGGGGAAATATGACAAGGACCGAATCAACTGCAAGGCTAAGTGCAAGATAGCCAACATCCATCGAGGCCTCCTGTTGAGGCAGGTTCCATTCTTCACTAAATGGAAGATATCGTTCCAGTCGTGCTGTGATTAACATGCAGGCTCCCATTATAATATAAGCCAGGATAGGATTAAAATCCAGGGCAACCAGCAGGGCGCCACAGCCAAAGTAAACGAGCGGCATTCCAAAGTTTTTTACAAATGATTTCATTTTTATTTTATTTAGTTGGCAATTGTAATATTGCGATTAAATAAGTCAAAAAAATAGACGCTTAATCCATAATGAAAAGTATCGTTATTGCATTAAATTTTTTTCATCATAATAATTGCCGAAGAAGGGCAGATGCTTGAAAACTGTTGTGTTTCCCGGATCGCTTGGGGTACGGCAATGCGGTCAATGATCTGATAATCTAATTTTACAAAAAAATCTTTTGCTGTATCGGTTAGTAGAAATAATTCCTGGACATTTAGTTGCTTGGCGGCAGATTCCAGCCTGCTGCTGATTTCCTTGCCGTAGCCTTTCCCTTTATAGGCATCAGCTACACTCACCGAGCGGATGAGCCCGATATTACCAAATATTTCAAGCCCCCCGGTACCAATTACCTCACTTTCGCTGAGCAGAAGAAATTTTTTTACACTGGGTATTAAGTCTCTGACAGGCAGGTTGTTAGATTCTAATAATTGAGTAAAAGAAGTCACTGCGGTTTCTGCAGCCATTTCCTGGAAGATGAGGCTATTCTGTAAGTTTAGCATATATGATTTATTTTAAATCGTAATATTGCGATTGATTTAGTAAAAAAAAATGCTGCTATTTGCAACAGCTTGCATCGTATTGATCAAACAAGTGACCGAAAACCAGCTTCAACTCTTGCCAAACCTCTGGATTGATACAATAACAGGTTTTTACACCATTGATTTCTCCTTCGATGATGCCTGCGTTTTTCAGCTCTTTCAGATGCTGCGAGATGGTAGATTGCGCCAATGGCAAGACATCTACGATTTGTCCGCAAACGCAGTCTTTCGTCTTGGTCAGATACTGCACAATAGCGACCCTTGCAGGATGCGCCAGTGCTTTGGCTAATGCGGCTATGCGGTTTTGTTCCGCTGTGAATAATTGTGATTTTGTTACACCCATAAATAATCGCAATATTACGATTAATTGACTAAAAAGTCAAGTTTTTTGCAAAATAAA
>CAZRNJ010000397.1:0-1711 GCA_964601385.1 uncultured Bacteroidales bacterium
AATCAATACCTGCATGGATGCCAATATGAGCGCTTACGTATATTGGTATATCCGCCGTTTCTATGGCCTTATCGACGATGCCGGGAATATTACAGATAAAGGATATGTAATGGCACATTTTTCCAAATTCATCCGACCAGGGTACCGGCGGATTTTAGCTAAGACAACCAACATCAGCAAGGTAACAGCAACCGCATACAAAACCGACAGCTCTTTTGTGGTGGTAGTGGTGAATATGAACAATACTCCTGTACAACTGAATTTTAATGTCGCGAATTTACCGGCAGATATTGACTCATTAGCCCGATTTACCAGTTCTTCCACCAAAAAAATGCAGCACGATGGGTTTGTGAAATTTACACAGGGACAGTTTTCTGCTACGGTAGATGCACTCAGTATTACCACTTTTACCACTCATCCACAAAATGCAAGCCGTTATGGCAACCTGTCACCGGTAGCTATTGCCGGAAATGACACTGTGCTTATCGATAGTACGGGACGAGGGATTGATGTTAATATTAGTGCCCTCCAAAGTTATGATCCCGATGGCAGTATCAGTAAATACAATTGGGCTAGAAATGGTTTTCAAATATCCAATCAGCCTGAGATGAACCTAAAACTGGGTATTGGTAATTATACTTTTTTGCTCGCAGTGACAGACAATGACGGTGCTACCAGCTACGACACCCTTTTGATTACCGTAAAAAGCAACAAGACTACCCAGATCTGGATAGATGCCGAATGCACTGTATTGGGGGAAACATGGAATGCTGTTGCCGATGTCAACGCTTCCAATGGTTATTATATTACTGTAAATCCGTTGTTCGAGGCTATTGATAATCCGGATACTGATACGACCCGGTATCTGAAATATCAGTTCAATATTACCGAAAAAGGCAAGTATAAAATCTGGGGACGTGTTTTAGCTTCTGCTCCTAATAACGATTCGTTCTGGGTAAGGATTGATGAGGGCGACTGGATGCTGTGGGACAGTATTCCCGCCGGAACGAGCTGGGTATGGGACGATATTCACCAGTCAAACCAGAAAGATACTTCATTTACCTTTGACGAAGGCATGCACACCCTTACATTATGTTATCGTGAGAAAGGAACAGCTATAGATAAATGGAATATTACCAATACGGGTAAAAAGCCGGCAGGCAAAGGGGGTACAGCCAACGGATGCAATATCGAAAATAATGTGCTCTCACCGACGCACATGACCTACATGGTTTATCCTAATCCGGCCCAAAACCAGATACAGATATCGGGTCCTAAGGCTATCGAAAAAATTTACCTCTATAGTTCAAACGGATTGTTGCTACATCGCATACATTATCCTCGGAAACAAACTAATGTCAACCTTAGTTTGACATTACCGGATGGATTGTATATGATTCAGATTATCAACGTAAGCGGTAAGTCGGAATTTAAGAAATTGATTATTCAACACTAAGATAAACAAAAACAGCATGCAGGTTTTGTAATTTTACTGTAGGGAGTCTGTTTTAAAATAAATACCTGCATGCTGTTTAGTTAGCATTATTTAATAAATTTTGCTGTAATAAAGTTATTGTCAATCTTCATTCGGGCTATATACATGCCTTCTTTTAAACCAACGGCATCGCCATTGCGGAATTTCAGGTTTTGATATACCAAAGCCCCCATGGTATTGTAAATGCTAATTTGGATGGTAGTGTTAGCAGACAAC
>CAZRNJ010000398.1:0-1654 GCA_964601385.1 uncultured Bacteroidales bacterium
CTGCTGAAGAAAGTTGGCGACCGGGTACAGCCGGGAGATCCAATAGCTATTGTCGGTAACTCGGGCGAATTATCCACCGGCCCTCACCTTCACTTTGAGCTCTGGCATAACGGCGTTCCCATCAACCCCAAAGATCACATCCTTTTTTAACTATGACAAATCAACCCAGGCGCATAGCTATTCTCGGCTCTACCGGCTCCATCGGTGTACAGGCGCTACAAGTCATCGCTGAACACAAGAATCATTTCATAACAGAAGTGCTTGTGGCACATAAAAATGCACCATTGCTGATTGAGCAAGCCAAAACACATCATCCGAATGCTGTAGTGATTGCTGATGAATTACTGTATCCGCAAGTAAAAGAGGCACTACGGGAGGAACCGGTAAAAATATATGCCGGTTATCAATCGGTGTGTGATATCGTTGAAATGGATACCATTGATATGATCCTTACAGCCATGGTTGGTTTTGCAGGGTTAGAGCCCACGATACGAGCCATCAGAAGCAAAAAAAACATTGCTCTCTCCAACAAAGAGACACTGGTTATTGCCGGCGAACTGATAATGAACTTAGCCCGAAAGAATGGAGTGAACATCATACCAGTAGATTCGGAACATTCGGCAATTTTTCAGTGCCTTAGAGGTGAGACACCGGCTAAGGTCGAAAAGATAATACTCACAGCATCCGGAGGTCCCTTTCTGAATCAGGATCAGTCATTTCTGCAAAAAGTAACCAAACACGAAGCGCTGAAACATCCCAACTGGAACATGGGAAATAAAGTAACCATTGACTCGGCAACACTGATGAATAAAGGATTAGAAATGATTGAAGCACGCTGGCTTTTTGGCCTTGATCCGGCACAGATCGAAGTTATAATCCATCCACAAAGTATTATTCATTCAATGATTCAGTTTATTGATAGTTCGATTAAAGCACAGATGGGCCTGCCAGATATGCGGCTGCCGATACAATACGCGTTATCATTTCCGGAGCGACTCCCCTCCTCTCTCCCACGCTTTGATTTCCTGAATTTTCCAGAATTAACATTTCAGCAGCCCGACACCAGCCGGTTCCGGAATCTCGAATTGGCCTTCCGCGCCATGCATACATGCGGCAATATGCCCTGTATTATGAATGCAGCTAACGAGATCGCTGTTGACGCATTTCTTAACGACCGCATACTTTTTACTGATATTCCTGTAATCATCGAGAACACGATGGATAGCGCTATCTTTATTGCTAAACCCGACTACGAAAGTTATGCACGTACAGATGCCGAAGCACGGAAAATTGCCCGTTCGTTTATAAAATAAAAAAAAAATTGTACATTTAACTGCTCAAATTAAATAAAAACAAATAATTTAAAAAGAATGAAAGTTAATATGATAGGAAACCGGTTAAAAGGCAGTTTACCTAAAATCGGTATCCGTCCTACAATTGACGGACGGCTTGGCGGAGTGCGTGAATCACTTGAAAATCAAGTGATGGAAATGGCAAAAAATGTTGCTTCATTTATCACTCAAACGGTTCGTCATGCTGATGGCAGCAAAGTAGAGTGCATTATACCGGAGACCTGCATAGGAGGCGTTGCAGAGGCAGCATCCACAGCCGACCTGTTTAAACGCGAAGGTGTTGGCGTATCACTCACGGTTAC
>CAZRNJ010000399.1:0-1651 GCA_964601385.1 uncultured Bacteroidales bacterium
AGTGGTAGCCTGCATACAGCGACAAGGCTACGATAAGCAAATAAAAACATTTGGTTTGGGATTATTCTTCTTTAGTATAAATAAATATGCAATCGAATTATTTGATTTGATAAGAGGTGTATGTTTTAATTAATTACAAAAGTAAATCATTATGTATACTTATGTAAAGTATGTTAATTTACAATGAGTTGGCTTGTGTGTGCTTTAAATACTGTGTTGTGTTGATAAGTAAACAAAATAATATTTAGCTATTTACATAATTAACTATATTTTTGAATGAAATTTACAATTTATGCGCGAACGGATTGAACAGATTATACAGCATTTTAAACTGACACCGGCCCGCTTTGCCGATACAATCGGTGTCCAACGGTCGAATGTGTCGCATATCCTTTCGGGAAGGAATAATCCCAGTTTTGATTTTATTGCCAAAATACTGGCTGCCTACCCCGATGTGGATGCCGGTTGGCTGATCACAGGCAAAGGGTCTCTTATCGCCGAATCGGCTGATCGTTCTGAAGGGAACCAGCCAAAGATGGACGAGCCAATAAGGACTAATTTATTTGATAATGATGATAAGCAACCGTTAGTTAATGATTTTTCGTTTAACCGGCCCGAGGTTGAAAGTATTGTTGTGTTTTACAAGAACAGAACATTTCGTGTTTATAAACCTGCTGTCACCGAGTATCCTTTGGGAAGCGAATAAGCCATGCGCTATCCATTTCTAAGCGCTTATACCGATTTAGTGATTGGCTCTGACCCAAAATCTCGGAATTGATTATATGCGCTTTATCGTTTACGCTTTTTTCTAATTGTATTATCTATTTATGCTTTAGTTATACTGTATATCGTTCCCGACGGATTGGAAACAATGGTCAATGATCTGAGATATCTTTACCGCTTTAATAAGTTACAAGCCAAAGTTTTTTTTATCTTTATCCCTATGTACAGGTACCTGATCAAACCGGTTTTCTTTTTGTTTTCCCCTGAGATAGTTCATCATAGGGTGATTGCAATGATTAAGTTTTTATTGAATATACCAGGGTTAAAATATTTTATATCATTATTTTATAAATGTAAACAACCGGAGCTGAACACTGTGTTCTGTGGTATCGAATTTCCGAATCCGGTTGGACTGGCGGCTGGTTTTGATAAGAATGCTGAATGTTATAATGAACTGGCGACATTTGGATTCGGGTTTATCGAGATTGGCACGGTAACTCCTCTTCCGCAACCGGGAAATGCACGTCCACGGCTGTTCAGGGTGGTGAAGGACCGGGCGCTGATTAACCGAATGGGTTTTAATAATCATGGGATTGAAAAAATAAAACAACGGCTTAAAAAAAGCAGAAATATCATTATTGGCGGCAATATCGGTAAAAACACTGCTACTTCAAATGAACTGGCTGTAAACGATTATGTCAGTTGCTTTATGTCCTTGTATAGTTATGTTGATTATTTTGTTGTCAATGTCAGTTGTCCGAACATCCAGAACCTTGAGAAACTGCAGGATATCGATAAACTGCATGAAATTCTCGATCAATTAGTCAGGTGCCGCAAAGCTCATTCACTGTATAAGCCGATCCTTCTGAAAATATCGCCAGACCTCACGCAGAACCAGTTGGACGAGGTTGTGATCCTGTTTAAGACA
>CAZRNJ010000400.1:0-1647 GCA_964601385.1 uncultured Bacteroidales bacterium
GCATAAATCAATGTGTCTTCAAGGATAATATCACGAACAACATTATTGGCGGCGGGATTCCAGGTGTCTGCCGTTCCGGTTGTTGTGTCAAGCCGTGCGATGCGATTGCGTCCTTGCCCACCGATATTGGTAAAACTTCCTGCAGCATAGATCATGTTACCAGCTAATAAAAGTTTGTATACAGCCCCGTTGGCAGCAAATGTCCATCCGGCATTATTTCCGGTGGCACTATCAAGTGCGGCAACATAGGTGCTGGCAGCAGAGCCGATATTTGTAAATAATCCGCCGGCAAATACTGTCTTTCCATTGCTCGTAATAGTCATGACATCGCTGTTTGCATCCGGATCGAATGCGGTTAAATTTCCGGTTGTAATATCTATAGCTGCAATGCGGTTGCGTGTTTGTCCTTGCAATGTTATAAATGTTCCTCCAACATATAACAGGTTCTGGTGCAGATGTAACGAAAGTACCGTATTGTTTGCATCGGCTCTGAATGAGGTAACAGTTCCGGTTGAATCGATGTGTACCAGTGAAGCCCTGTTGCTGTCTCCAACCTGTGTAAAGCTGCCTCCGATATACCAGCCGCCGTGTTGATCAGAAATGGCACAACTGACAGTGTTATTGAAAACCGGAAACGACACATCCGGAAGTCCGGTAGTGTTACCCGAATCCAGCAATGCTGCATAGGGTATGTTGTACCTTATCCCAGTAAATGTTCCTCCGGCATAAACGATTGTGTCTTGTCTGACAAGGGTATTTATCGGATTATTAAAAATCAGTTTGGGCTGTGAAAAAAAATTGGTTACCTGACCATCTGACTTTACTTGCGCTATTCGTCCCCGGGTGTTCGACCCGACAGTGAGAAAATTCCCTCCGATATACCAACCATTATTGCCATCTGTAATAACACTATATACATCATTGTCCGGATTCTGTAATGGTGAATATTCATAAGAAGTTCCGGCAACCGTATCGAAACATGCGATGCCTCGGCGATTCAGGCCTAGATGAGTGAAATTGCCTCCAATATAAATGACATTGTTTGCTGTGTCTTTAATAATGCTGTATATCTGTGAACCTGCATTTGGAGCCATCCAATGCTGTTCCATCCGTAATTCCTGTCCCACAGCATTTACGCAAGATATGATGATGAACCATGTTCGTATGTAATTCAGTAAAATCCTCATTAACTTATGGTTTCCTACTGTTCACACTATAATATACATAAATTTACTAGGTAGTCCCAAAATTACAAAAATTATTTTATTCAATGTCTTTATTTTCATTGATTTAAATCATATTTAAGGATTTAATATGGTCACATTAGTTTATATCTTAAAGTATTTATATATAATGAATTATGTAAAAATCATAGAATATGAATTAAAAATGAAAATAATCTGTAATTTACTTATAATTTACGTTTTCATCATGTAACCTTTTGTATTTATTTGTTTACACTCATAAATTACTGATGTGTAATTAATTATTATATTTTGGTAAACTTAAAACAGGATTTCAAAACATTTTTTGAAATTTGAGTTAAAGCAGTTAATCTGAATATTTAACCCTGATTTTTCAGTTGATGAATATCAACTGAAAAACGCTCTTGAAAATCAATCCTTTGGTGTTCAAACCAAAGGAAGA
>CAZRNJ010000401.1:0-1637 GCA_964601385.1 uncultured Bacteroidales bacterium
TGCATCGTTCGTGGCAACATCGGTGGTCGGTTTTTTAGCTACTTTATTTCTTTTTGATGTAAAAGCCATCGAGTTGTTGATGTGGCTGTCAAACCTGAATGCAGTAAGCGACATAAATGTTCTGAAATACCTTCAGATTGTACAATCTGTCGGCATATTTATTGTTCCGGGTTTCATATTAAGCTATCTGTATTCATCCCCAGGCCAATCTTATTTCGGTTTAAGCCATTGGCCGTCATGGAAACAAATATTCCTGATATTTCTCTGCGTAATCTGCTCGGTACCGGTAATTAACCTGATGGCAGAAATAAATTCAATGTTACAATTACCTGCATTTCTCCAGGGAGTTGAAAACTGGATGAAAGAAATGGAAGAAACAGCATTAAAACTGACCATGATGTTTTTAAAGATGCCTACGCTAAATGATTTTTTAATTAATCTGCTGATGATTGGTATCCTGCCTGCTTTGGGAGAAGAAATGATTTTCAGAGGTGTTTTACAAAAATCACTGATCCAAATGACGCGCAGCCCTCATGCCGGAATCTTTTTATCAGCATTTATCTTTTCGTTTATACATTTACAGTTTTATGGCTTCCTGCCCCGTATGGCTTTAGGCATATTTTTGGGCTACCTTTTTTTATGGTCACAAACATTGTGGCTGACTGTAATTGCCCATCTTATTAATAATGCAGGAGCAGTTATTTTTTATTATCTGGCAGACAACGAAGTAATAGATAAAAAAATCGAAACGATTGGCACTCCCGGAAATCTATTACCACTAGCATTAATCAGTGCGATTGTTCTTGGCTTTCTGATTTTTCAAATATATAAACTCAATTTATTTAATAGAGGTCTATCCAAAGAGACGAACGACTTAAATTAATTGGGTTTATCCGGATAAGACGAAACGCACTATATAGCAGGAAGAAACAAGATGGAGCCGTCAAAAAATGCTTAGCTGCGAAGTTTCCGGAATAGTTATGCGTCGGAGTTCATTACGTCTGTAAACATAAACAACGCCATATTCAATCGCTTTAGTCCGTGCTACTTCATCGGGAAAATTTTTATACGTTGCCTCTACTTCATTCCAGATATTAAGAATAATATCATCCGCTTCGGCCCTTAAAGCAGCCAGATTATCTTGTGCGCGTTTATTATCAGTTTTCAAGGTTTTCTGAAACTTATAGGCCTCAAGAAATTGTTCGAAACGCACTTTAACCATAGCCACTGTCGGATTATTTACAGGCGCCAGGTTTTGCATCTTTCGGGCTGTTTCGCCTTTAATAAGTTTTTCACCCCATTCAATCAGTGCTGCCTCAGTATTCAATGCCGGCACCCGGTTGTCGTTTTCTGAAATACCAAAAAATTTCCGGTTTGATGCTGACAACTCACCCCTGATAATAGCCATATTCAGAACCTGAAAAAAATGAGACACATACAAACGCGCCTTCTTCAACGCCTGAAGATATTCCTGGTTTTTTTGTACCTGATTATTAAATGTCTTTTTATAATAAATCAATGCTTTCTCATATTGTGACATAAAACCAATAATCCGGCGATATGTTTGCTGGCTGAAAGAAAGATTAAATGGGGGTAACTCTTTGCCCTTCTCGAGCGCTATCTGCAGGGCCTTATAC
>CAZRNJ010000402.1:0-1621 GCA_964601385.1 uncultured Bacteroidales bacterium
TTACTTAATAAAATTACAGTACGGCCGGTGCGGTTGCCTGCTGCATCGTAGGTGTACTCGATAGTTTGGGTGTATGCAAAATACGTTTGCAAAAAGATAAAAAATAACATTGTTGTTTTCATAGTACATTTTTTATTAATCAAGGTAATCTTATAAGCCTTCAAATCAAGGTTCATTTAGGCACGGTTTGCAAGCCCGCAGCCAGCGAGGAATGTTTATTGATTAGGTATAGTAATAAGATCATTGCCTTCGGAATAAATTATATGCCAATTCAATGAATCAAGCATACCTATTGACAGTTCAATTCTCTTAAGATATTCTTTATTTTTATTAATAGTATCCATATTTGAATATTTATACAGAGTAACCGAGTCATAGAATAAAACAGTTAATTTTTTGCTGTTTCCCCCATTAATGTATGACTCCCATGCATTTTTCCCAGGTATTATTTCCCTACGATAATCCTTGGGATAAAGTAAAGTTGATCTGTAATAAGTGATTTCACTATGCAATCTATCTAAGGTGTCAACAGAAAATGCATAAGCAATTGGCTTGTCTGAATCATTCTCAATAATCATGCGAGAGTCAAAGTAATCATAAACACAATTCTGCATTATAAAACAAAGTAATAGTAGTGCAAAACATCTCATGTTTATTTAAAATTTATTGTTAAAACAGGCATTTTAAATATCAAATCTGAGGGCATGTCCTGCCATGGAGACAAAATATCAGTTTTCGGGCTTAATCTGTAAAAATCCTTCCAGTCCGAGGGTTGCCCTAAACGATCATATGATAATTTGTTAGCTGACCATTCAGTCCAGGTATTCTGGTGTGCATCATATGTAAGATGTCTGGCACTTTTTAAACTTGTAGGAGCTACCTTATCCAGATAAGTACCAATGCCCCATAACTCAGCTTGCAAAATATGTCCATATTCATGTCGTATCGTATGGATATCTTTTGAACTTGGATCAACAAATATACCCAAACCGGGAAGAGTAAATGCCCCACCGAGAGCAATTTTTGTTTCAATAATGGGAATGCCTTTAAAGTTGTCATCTGGATAATCTTTTTCATTCTTACCATCAGCAGATGACTTTGTCATTGCTTTGGATTGTTCAATCTGTCCACGATATGCCTCAATCATTACATTCAGATTCTCAATAGAACGTGTATTAACATCTATACCTAATTTTTCGCCATATGATTCAATTAAGTCGGAATTCCCTTCACGTATGGCACTCCCAAGCAAACTCTGATTAGCCGATTCCTCCATCCTGTCTTGCAACTCAGCATAGGAGCCCAAATAACCATAGCTATATCCAGGATCACCACCTCCCCCTGATTGATCCGACATAACAAAGCCACCAACCATACGAATATAATCCTCCATTGCCGAAGCCGGATCTGCTCCGTCCATGATCATAAATACCACATCAATAGGGTACCCCTGATTAAGCCAGTGCAATATCATATCCTCACCTAAACCCTCATTCCCGCTAGGGTCAGTAAACCGCAACGGGTTATTAAACGCATACGAATACCTGTTGTAGCTTTGTGTGAACTCGGGCGACTGGACGATGTTGTCGGGTGAGAGGAAGCGGCCAATTACGGGGTCGTA
>CAZRNJ010000403.1:0-1619 GCA_964601385.1 uncultured Bacteroidales bacterium
TCTTAATCCGTCTGTATCAGTACATTTTATCATTTTTCGCTGCATTATTCTCTGACCATTATTGCTGATTTTTTTTAAAACGGTTAAAAAAAAATCACCCTGTTTTTGTATTCTTGAATTTATTCTCTAATTTCATTGCGACACAAACACTGACTTTTTTTGACACAGAATTAAATTTCGGAATACAATGAGACAATTATTATTATTCAGCACAATCCTGATGTTTGGAACGATACTGATTAATGGCCAGGTAAAAACGGTAACCGGCCGCATCACTTCATCAGAAGACGCACAATCGCTTCCCGGCGCCACAGTGGTTATCAAGGGAACAACCAAAGGTACGGTGACGGATTGGGATGGAAATTTTTCCCTTGAGGTTGGTGAAACTGATGTGCTGGTCATCAGTTTTGTGGGTATGCAGACACAGGAATTAGCCGTAGCCGGTAAACAGGTATTTGATGTTGTCTTAGCCCCCGAAGCGCTCCAGGTACAGGAGGTAGTCGTTACTGCTATGGGTATTAAACGTGAGAAGCGCGCGTTGGGCTATGCAGCACAGGATCTGACCGGAGAAAAGATTGTTAATTCCGGACAGCCCGATGTTGCAAAAGCATTGCAAGGCAAGATCGCCGGTGTTACAGTGCGCCAGTCAAGCGGTATGCCGGGTGCATCATCGCGTATACAGATTCGTGGCAGTAACTCGCTTTTACTGAGTAACCAGCCATTATATGTGGTGGATGGTATGCCCATCGAAACAGAAACAGGCAATATCTATGGAGCAACAACCAGTGGCCCCGATGTTTCGTCCCGTTCCATTGATATTAATCCCGACGATATCGAATCCATTAATATCCTTAAAGGCCCGGCTGCAGCAGCGTTGTATGGCTTGCGGGCATCAAACGGGGTGATCATTATTACCACTAAGAGCGGAAAAATCGCCGAAAAGGCAAAACAAAAAACTGTTGTGTCGGTGAACAGCAGTGTTACGGCTAATACGATAAGCCGTGTTCCCGAATTGCAGAATAAGTACGGACAGGGAACCAATGGCCTATTGGATCAGTATTCACCATATAGCTGGGGACCCCTGATTGATTCGCTTAAGCCATACCAGTCGCAGCTCGAAAGCGTTAATCCTGCATCAAAAAGTATTTATGATTTCCCGCTTGAAAAGCAGGCAACCAACGAACCGAAAGTGTATGATAATGTGAGAGATTTTTTTAAAACCGGTTATACGTATAAAAATTCTGTTGATATTTCTACCGCTACCGATTTAGGCAACTATTCCATTGGTATGGGATCAACCAATATGTCCGGTATTATCCCAACAACAGGTATGGATAAGTATAATGCTAAATTTAACGGAATGTTTAAAGTGCACGAAAAAGTTAAAATTGGCGCATCAACTAATTTTTCTTCCGAGCGGATTGATAAAGTGCCATCAGGAAATACTACCGACAATCCTTTGTTTACGGTTTATGCAGCCCCACGCACCTATAACCTGAAAGAGAAGCCATTTGAAGACCCTGATAATCCATACATTCAAAAACATTACCGTCGTCTGCTTGACAATCCTTACTGGGTGCTTGAGCATAATCAGTATTTTGAAAATACCGACCGTGTAT
>CAZRNJ010000404.1:0-1562 GCA_964601385.1 uncultured Bacteroidales bacterium
GTCGTGACCGGCGGGAACCTCTCGGTTATCCTAAGTTTGCGCGGAACACGTTACGACATTGAAACAAAAAATAAAATCCTCCTGATCGAAGAGATAGATGAATACTCATATCATCTCGACCGGATGATGTATAACCTTTTTTTGGGAGGGAAACTGAGCGCACTGAAGGGACTCATCATCGGACAACTCACTGGGCTTAAAGATACAAAAACCAGCTTTGGTAAAAACGGATGGGAGATTATCAACCACTATGCCGGCCGCTATGACTATCCGGTTATTATGAATTTTCCCATTGGACATGATACCAAAAACCTGCCAATCATTTTAGGACGCAAAACGATAATTCAGGTAAATAGACTGGAAACCTTGGTCGAATGTACTTAGAATCAGTAATCAATAACCTTATAATCCTTTGGGATTTCGAATAACGTACGGTTTAGCTTGGTATATTCAATCCCTGTAACGGCAAGACTTAGTTTTTCATACCGAACAAGAGTTCGTTCAACGGTTAAAATCGGCAGATACCCTTGGCTGTCTGGTATTTGTAAGAAAAACTCTGAAAGATTTCCGATATTATTCAACAACTTGAGCATGTCATCAAAAAAATAAAAACCATCGCGTGTAACCCAATAGGATATTTCACTGTTTTTTAAACGGTTACGCACTCTCCACTGATAACATTGGTAGCCATTAATCATCTTTGTATTTTCGGTTTTTATAACCTCGTAATTGCTTGATTGGGTTGGGCTTTTTCGTGGGCTAATCTCTTTATAGACTTTCTGTGATGTATTCAGTACAAACACTTTTTTGTCCATCAAATTAATGATGTACGAACTAACCAACTGATTGTCTTTATTATACTCATCAATCCTGACCATGCTGTCTTTAACAAAGTAAGAATACATGTTTGTATCGTAATACGACCGCTTAACAAGATTAATTTTGCCTTCAAAACTTCCTGCAATAACCGACAATGATAAAAACAATAAAAATATACCCCCTGCAAATGTCCTTCTCATACCTTAATACTTATTTTTGTCCATTATCATTTATACTGCAAAATCAAAAAAAGGTTTCATTTTTTTTAAAATTTTTATGGACAAAGATGTTTCAGTAGGCAAAGAAGGAGAGAAAGTAGCTGAAAATCATTTGGTTGAAAAAGGATATCAAATTCTTGAACGCAACTGGAGATTTGGCAAAAAGGAACTAGACCTGATTGCTAGATATGGGGATAAACTGGTGATTATTGAAGTAAAAACACGCACAAATCCTGAATTTGAGCAACCCAAAGAGGCTGTAACCTTTAAAAAACAGCGAAATATTGTTGATGCAGCAAATGCATATATACAAAAAAATAATATCCTGCTTGAAACACAATTTGATATTATATCCGTACTCTTCAATAATGGCAAAACTGAGATAGAACACATTTCCGATGCTTTTTACCCATTAGTCAGGTAATGAGCAAATTACATCCGCGCGCTTCACTATTATCCATACGACCAAAGATTTCGAAACTACCGTCGTGATTAATTCTTCCTACGTCTTCGGTTTCGATAAAC
>CAZRNJ010000405.1:0-1562 GCA_964601385.1 uncultured Bacteroidales bacterium
CACCGTCTCCGGCGGCTGACTCATGGGTGAGCAGGTGAATGGTACGCAGTGGCTCATGGCCATTGATACATTCGAGTCGCTCATTGCTGAGTTGCCAATCCTGCAAACGATTCGCCCAATACTCTGCGCCAATCCAGTAGCGGGTGATGCGCGCCGGCCAGTTGCTCTGAAATCCTTCATTCCTCATGCAACCGGTAAGCAGCAAGGTAAACGGTAGCATTATTATTATTTTTTTCATCCGGCATGCTTTTTATGTAGTAAAAATAATAAAAAATACCTTCTCTTGTCCCTAGTTTTTAATACATTTGTGTTTCTTACGTTAGTAAAAATATATAATGAAACAAATTATTTTAACCGGTTGGATGATTGTGTATTTTTCATTCTACGCCAATACACAGGATTTATGCGGTGCAAACCATAAAATGGATTGGTGGCGCGAAGCGCGCTTCGGGCTCTTTGTCCATTGGGGACTTTATGCTGTGCCTGCAGGTGTATGGAATGGACAGACCACTCCTAAGTGGAATGGCGAGTGGATTATGCACAGTATGAAGATACCGGTTATGGATTACGAGAAATTGGCAACTCAGTTTAATCCTGTTAAATTTAATGCTGATGAGTGGGTTCTGCTCGCCAAAGAAGCCGGCATGAAATATATTGTAATTACATCCAAACATCATGATGGTTTTGCTATGTATCATTCGGCTGTGAGTCAATATAATATTGTTGATGCTACACCGTTTAAACGTGATGTTCTGCGTGAATTGGAACAGGCCTGTAAAAGGTACGGCATGAAACTTGGATTTTATTATTCTCAGGCACAGGATTGGCACCATCCAGGCGGTTCGTACAAAAGAGATGAGCAGGAAATGAAATACTGGGATACTTCTGTAACAAGGGTTTCGTTCGAGCAGTATGTCGAGGAACTGGCCCTGCCACAGGTGAAAGAGATACTTTCTAATTATGCTGTTGACATTATATGGTGGGATACTCCCTACGGAATGACTGAAGCAATGGCAACAAAACTTATTGAACCGCTGAACTGTAAACCACATATCATTGCCAATAACAGGCTTTACAGACCTTGGAAAGGTGATTTTGAAACGCCCGAGCAATATATTCCGCCTACCGGTTTTGATTATGAATGGTAAGTGTGAATGACGATGAATAATACCTGGGGTTACAGAGCGGATGATAACCAGTGGAAATCATCTGAAACACTCATTCGTATGCTTGCCGATGTCGCCAGTAAAGGCGGAAACCTGTTACTGAATATAGGGCCTGATGCAACAGGCACAATTCCGCAGCCAAGTGTTGAGCGACTGCAGGACATTGGCGCATGGATGAAAATAAACAGTGAAGCTATCTATGGCACTTCCGCCAGTCCTTTCTTTAAATTGCAGTGGGGACGATGTACGCGTAAAAAAGAAGGGTCGGAAAATCTACTCTACCTTCATGTATTCAACTGGCCTCAGAATGGCAAACTTATTGTTCCCGGACTGAAAACGAAGCCATCGTATGCCGGATTTCTTCAGGGAAACCAGGAAGTAAGCTGCGCATTGTCC
>CAZRNJ010000406.1:0-1560 GCA_964601385.1 uncultured Bacteroidales bacterium
CGCCAGCCGCGGCTCCAGCGGCGCCTCCCCCGTACGGATGAGAAAGTCCTTGACCAGCACCTTGCGTTCGACCTCCCAGGTCAGCGGCAGCCGGTGGCGGTTCACCAATCCCAGCAGCGCATCGAGCTTGCGGTGGACGTACGTCAGCACGGCGCGCCGGATTTCTTCCTCTTTGAGCAATTCCGCCAGTTCCTGCGCCTTGCGTTTGTTCGGACTGAAGCGCTGCTCCAGCGCCCGCGGCTGCAGTTCCTCGATGAGCTGAAACAACTGCTCGCGCACCGGGTCCAGTTCCAGCCCGAAGCTGCCGATCGTCTCCCGCAGCGCCTTCTGCTGGATATGCGCCAGCAATCCTTCCCGGTCGCGACTGACGATGAAGGCCTCCGGCAGGTAGAGGTCGTCGTCCACCGCCATGAGGTTGTACACCACGTCGTAGTCCGTCGATATTTCACTGGTGGAAAAAGATCGCATACGATTGCTTGGGATGTAAAGAGCAAAGGTAGGGAAAAATGGTGTTCGTTGTGGGGTGTTTGTTGGCTTGATCAAGAATAGAAAACCACCTTACAAGTACTGGCTGGCGCTTATCCTGATTTACGATCCATCAAATTTCGTGCTAAAAAAAGGGGTGTTTGCGAAATCTAACGAACCTAATAGCTGATCAGCGACGAAAATAAATTATATTGCATTTACCGATTTAGCATGTTGAATTCAAATAATAAACCATGGAAACGACAGTACTTCGCTTTTTATTAGTATTGACTTCATGCTTCTTCTTTTTTCCTGAAGCTTTGAGCAGAGTTACATTTTCCAGCAATCGATATTCAAAAACTTCATCTCATTTACCGGACCAGGAACCCTCTAAAAAATTATTGGCGCAAGTTAAAAAAGATTCTCTGAGAATTCAGAACATTAAAGCAGCGTTTGACACAATTTACCCTAAGGAAATTAGAGAAAACTTAATAAATTTTTCCGAAATAACTGTCGATAAATTGAAAGAAGCAATAAAAGAAGAAAGGGCAAAGCGAAAAAACACAAATAAGCCTACAACCTACGAGCATTTACTATCAGAAATGCAGTATGAAGCAGGAAACATCAAACAGTTTTTAAACGAGGTTCCTCCCCTTATTGATTCAATGGAGGCCAGGCACATCAGGATAAGCGCGCATGTAAGAAATGGAAAAATCGACAATAAAAGTATTTACAGTAATGAGGTGGAAAGGCTGGAAATAAACTTGGATGACTTTAACAAAAATTACCACTATCACAAGAAGCTTAGCAAAAGTGTTTTCAAACTATGGGGGTTTGTCAGAAATTATTTACAAAAGAGTGGCACCAAAAAATCATATTTAACAGGTATTTTAAGTGATTTTCAAAAAGACCTAGACAGTATACAAGCTAAAACAAGTAAACTGAATGACAAACTCCGTAATGCACAAGACCTTCTCATTCGTGCACAGGAAGAAATATCTGAAAAAGAAAATGAAAAAAATAACCTTATCTCGAAGGTAGCAGAAAAAACAGCAGACCTTGAAGCAAAACAAAAGAACCTTGAAAGGCTTGACG
>CAZRNJ010000407.1:0-1549 GCA_964601385.1 uncultured Bacteroidales bacterium
GATATGGCCTTCGGCAATACCAAACAATTCACGTTCCGAATAATCGAGCAGATCGTCAACATCAGTGCCGGCATCAAACGCCTTGCGTTGTATTTCAGACGACACCCGTATGAGTTCGCGCTGGATATATTTCTGAGCAATAATGCGCGCATGAAATTCAACATTCACAGCCGATGGCACTTTACCCGTTAGCTGAGCAATATACACAGCGCCGCCAACGATATCCAGGTTTTTCTGTTTTCGGAGCCGCTCAGTAACTGTCAAAATATCAACTGCCTCATGATTAGTAGCCAATTCAACAATTGCGGTAAATATTTTCTGATGATTATCCAGATAAAAATACTCAGGTTTAAGGATTTCCATTACCGAAATAATTGCATCCTTTTCGAGCATTACCGCGCCAAGCACAGCTTCTTCAAGATCAATGACCTGTGGGGGCATTTTTCCTATTTCGGCCTGTGCAACCACATTTTTATCCATAAACTGCGTACTTGTTTTTTCGGCCATTTCGTATTATTTTTGAATCGGTAAATTTATGATAGTACAAAACATCAGGCATCAAAAAGCGCCGGTTTATTTATAAACTGATATTTGTTTAAACAATGTTCATAACTCCCATTTCAGGCAATAAATGATTGTATTCCCATTAGCAAAGATTAATATTGGCTTACATGTGTTAAACCGCAGGGCAGATGGCTACCATGACATTGAAAGCGCTTTTTACCCGGTTCCACTGTGCGATATTCTTGAGGTTACGCGGCTAAAGCGCGGAATGGAAACGATTTTTACAGAGAGCGGACTTATTTCGGGTTGTACAGCAGACGAGAATCTGGTAATGAAAGCATATAGGTTGCTAAAAAAGAGTCACCGGCTGCTACCGGTTAAAATCCACCTGCATAAAAACATACCATCCGGCGCAGGTCTTGGCGGCGGTTCATCCGATGCCGGATATATGCTTACCGCGCTGAATGAATTATTCGGGCTGAAACTACCGGATAAGGAGTTAAAAAAGTACGCCCTTGAATTAGGGAGCGATTGTCCGTTTTTTATCCATCCTAAGCCATCAGTTGCAACCGGTCGCGGAGAATTGTTAACCAGTGCAAAAGTAGATATCAATGGATTCTTTATCATGATTGTCAAACCGCCGGTACATATCTCCACCAAAGAAGCATACGGTTTAATCCGTTCCGATACCAAAAGGCCAGCCATTGCCGAACTCATCCAAAAACCAATAGATAAATGGGAAGGATGTATACATAACGATTTTTTCAATCCTATAGCCATAAAGCACCCCGTAATCGCTGATATTCGCGAAAATATGTATCGGGCAGGAGCAGTATATTCCTCGATGACAGGCAGTGGTTCGGCAGTATACGGACTATTTAAACAGGAAGAACAGATGAAGAACATCAACTATCCGGATTTTTTTCAGTTCCGGGGGCTTATAAACAATTAAGCCAATTTATTTTATAGTTCGTCTCTTTGCAGAGAGTTCTATTGAAACAACCATTAAAGCGAGCTTTCACCCTATCGCATGAAAATTACGCAC
>CAZRNJ010000408.1:0-1544 GCA_964601385.1 uncultured Bacteroidales bacterium
GGCTATGGCTACACGCTGTTGTTGTCCTCCGCTAAGCTTATCTACGCGCTGTGTTTCTTTACCCTCTAATCCTACAATGCGTATATTGTTTAATGCTTCTTCTGTCTCCTCTTGTGTAAATCGCATGGTTAAACCTTTCCATACCGGTGTATAAGCCAGTTTACCAATCAAAACATTGGTTAGTAAACTGTGACGCGGGATAAGATTAAAATGCTGAAATATCATGCCTATGCCCGAACGCATCAGTCGTAATTCTTTTCGCTTCAATCCGGTAATCTCACGGCCGTCTATGCTGATGCTTCCGGATGTAGGGTCGTGTAACCGGTTGATGCATCGTAACAAAGTGGATTTACCTGATCCGCTTAAACCAACGATAACCACAAATTCGCCTTTATGTATTTCAAAGGATATATTTTTTAGCGCCTGTACGCCGCCCGGATATGTTTTGCATAAATGGCTTACGGTAACCATAATTTTATTTGATTAACTCGTTCAGGTCAACATTAAGTATCTTTATCATTTGACGGAAAGATTCAAAATCATCATTATCTGCAGCAACAAATCCTTCGATGTTATAAAGTTCGTGCAATGTTTTCTTTCCCTCAGCCGTTCCGGAGTATTTAATGATGGCATTAGTTATTTTCGTTTTCATCTCCGTTGAAAGATCGCTGCGGAAGATCACCGGATCGTTAGGTATGGTGTCGGTTAAAGCAATAATTTTTACTTTTTGCTCTACATCCGGAAATTGTGTTCTTACCCTGTCTCTGGCATCTCTTATACGGCCGTCGGCTGTAGGTGGTGAATAGTATGTTGCGCCGGCATCTACCTGTTGCTGATAAACCATGGTTACTACATTATCGTGTTTCATGGCAAATACCGTTTGTGATGGCTCTACTCCGTTGCTTTTTAAAAGTTTATACGGGAAGAGATATCCGGAGGTTGATGAGGCATCAACATAGGCAAACCGCTTGCCTGCGATATCATTAATCGTATGAATACCACTATTTACATGAGCAATGATCTGGCCTCTGTAATAGGGTTCGCCAAAACGGATGAGTTTAAGCCGGGCTTCAACTCCATATTTTGTATGCGCCATCAGATAACCGAATGAGTTGATAATTGCAACATCGGCGCGCGCTGATCCTAATGCTTCAATTACGGTAATGTAGCTTGTCGGTACGCCGGTTTTAAAAAAATATCCGGTTTCTTTATGCATAAAATCCATCATGTTACGCGAGGTGTTGGTAATCACTTCGGCATCAACCGATGGGGTGAAATAAAACTTTACCGGGTTTTCTTTTGTTCCCACCTCATACTGTCGCGGTTGACACGATAGTTGAAATAGTGCAATAAGTATTACGGATGGAAGGATCGTCCGTTGCATATTTTTTTTTGCGAATATAATTAAAAAAGGTTTCCGCTGATATGCAGCATTCTATCTTAAATGATTATTACCCTTGTCCGGTAAGGATATACTGAAATGATACGATCGCGGATCTGCCACTGTTACAGATTGAGCTTATAACCTACACCCACTTGAAAAC
>CAZRNJ010000409.1:0-1542 GCA_964601385.1 uncultured Bacteroidales bacterium
GTGCTGTGATGATCCCTTCGCCTTTTCGGCCTGCCTTGGACGAATCGGCATTGGTATAATAATCTGCCGTATCATTGCTCACCGATGCGCATTGTCCGCTGAAAATCATATAATCGGCCCGGCCGCCTCTGAAGCCCTTGCCCCCGGCATCAATGTCGGCCTCAAGCTTAATCTTGTAATTGCACACAAGCGCCAGGATTCCTCCGGTCTTCCCATTCCATGGTGGACAGGTTAGTGTGCCCGTCACTGTGGCTGAGTCATAAACAGGTATGCGCACCAGTTGAACGCTTTCATAAGAATCATACGCATTGAAAAATGCCGCAGTGAAAATAATGATGCGTTGGGGTTTTAGTATATCGCTGATTACAACAATCTCATAGTGTCCGGCATTGTTTATCGAGGGATCAATAAGCTGTGTGGCTGTATCTATCTCGGCGCCTCTCGACTGATGGATTAGTACTTTATCTCCTACAGAAAATGAATCAACCGACTCAACAGCTACACTGTCTATATTCAGTTTGTCTTCACTGAATATTGCTGTAACGGCAGTATAATCATTTATCACACCCGAAATCAGTTGTTGTGCATGCAGGGTTGTGTACGAAATGATTCCAAAAAATATTACTAATAATATTCTCACCTGAACAAAAACTTAATCTTCAAAGATAATATTAATTTCCTTTTATACCTAATTAATGTTTTTTATAATTTAGTAACTAATTCGCTAATTATTAAATAAATATAATTATTTCTCTATGATAATTAGCATTTTTGTTGCAATTTTTTATCGTTTTTTTTCTTCGTTAATGCAGTATGTCAACGTACTATTCTCATAAATCTCTTTCTTTTTATACTTTTACATCATAATTAAAGTATATAATGAGTATTTATCTTGATCTTGAGCAAATATTTCCGGGTATCTCAGCAAGGCCGTTAGTGATTGCAGGTCCATGCAGCGCCGAGACGGAAGAACAGGTTCTTGAAACGGCCCGTCAATTAAAGGCCATTGGCATTGGTGTTTACAGGGTAGGAATATGGAAACCGCGCACCCGTCCTAATAATTTTGAAGGTGTAGGGACTGTGGGCTTACAGTGGCTTAAAAAGGTCAAGCAGGAAACAGGTATGCTTACGGCTACCGAAGTGGCAAATGTGAAGCATGTTTTTGAAGCGCTGAAGTACGATGTTGATGTACTCTGGATTGGCGCCCGGACAACTGCTAATCCGTTTGCCGTTCAGGAGATTGCTGATGCTTTGTCTGGTGTCAATATTCCGGTGCTGATTAAAAATCCGGTGAATCCTGATGTTGAACTATGGATTGGCGCGCTCGAACGGATCAACAAGGCAGGGATTACCCGCCTGGCTGCTGTGCATCGTGGGTTTTCTGTTTACGGTAAATCGGTGTTCCGTAATGATCCGCAATGGCAGATACCTATCGAATTGCGTCGCCGTATACCCGAACTGCCAATTTTTACTGACCCCAGCCATATCTGCGGAACACGGGAACTGCTGTTCGAAGTGTCGCAGGAGGCCATGGACCTGAAT
>CAZRNJ010000410.1:0-1526 GCA_964601385.1 uncultured Bacteroidales bacterium
ATCATCATACTGTCAACCCGGATTAAACGATTCAGCAATCCCGGAGAGGACATGTAGCCGCCATAGCCCAATACAATGGAATGTTCGGGCGTGAAGTTGCGCTGCATTGTGCTTATCCATTGTGGCGATGCAGGTACGCAATCAGCATCGGTAAATAATAGCCATTCGTATGAGGCGGCCTTAATCCCAACAGTTACAGCCAGTTTTTTACCATGACTGAACTTCTCATCCTGTTCAATGGTGGTGAATTTCAGATGGGGGTATTGTGGCTTTAGCTGTACGAGCAGATCGGCAGTATGATCGGCTGAGCAATCATTAACTACCACTACTTCATAATTTGGATAATCCTGCGTCAGAAATAAGGGAAGATTTTTTTCCAGATATTCTCCTGCATTCCGGCTGCATATAATTACTGAAATGGGTTCCCGGCCGGATGACGTAACTGCAGGTTGATAGAAACAGGCACGAAGATAGATGATATAATACAGCAATTGTATAATTAATGTAATAGCCAGAATTCCTGCAATACCGATTTCCATCCCCATTCGTTTAAAAAAAACAAGTATACGAAAAATTTTACTTCACTCATCCGGAAAAAACTAAAATGTTTACTTTGTTGCTATTCATCAAATGTAATCTTTCGAAACTCATCGTCATACTGAATTAATCTGCTTTAATTAATTATTTTTGCATAAAATAATACGTGTTTTTTCATCTGGAACATAGCGATACGGGTTCATCTGCCCGGGCAGGGACATTGATTACTTCACATGGAATCATTGAAACTCCTGTGTTTATGCCTGTGGGTACTGCCGGTACGGTTAAGGCAGTGCATACACGCGAACTGTTGAATGATATCAATAATCCTGTTATCCTTGCAAATACTTATCACCTCTTTCTTCGGCCTGGCATGGATGTTATTGCTGCAGCCGGTGGTTTGCATAAATTTATGGGGTGGGAAAGGGCTATCCTTACCGACAGTGGCGGATATCAGGTATTCTCACTCGCTTCACAGCGTAAACTGTCTGAAGAAGGTGTAATGTTCAATTCACATATTGATGGTTCAAAATATTTCTTTACTCCTGAATCAGTGGTTGAAGCTCAGCGTATTATCGGTTCAGACATCATGATGGCCCTCGATGAGTGTACTCCTTTCCCTTGTCCGGTAAGTGATGCCCGACAATCAATGGAGTTGACTCACCGGTGGCTGGTTCGTGGTGTGGAGAAATTTCATAACTCACAACCGGTTTATGGTAATGATCAGTTTTTCTTTCCTATTGTGCAGGGAAGTACCTATGAATCGTTACGTTCCGAATCGGCCGCTTTTGTTGCATCGCTCAATTGTGATGGCAATGCTATTGGCGGCCTTTCCGTTGGCGAACCGGCCGAAGTGATGTACGCTATGATTGCCGCAGCGAATAAATGGTTACCCGCCGCTAAACCCCGCTACCTCATGGGAGTTGGTATGCCTGAAAATATTCTCGAAGCCATTGCTTTGGGTGTGGATATGTTTGATTGTGTTATAC
>CAZRNJ010000411.1:0-1511 GCA_964601385.1 uncultured Bacteroidales bacterium
CATCTATGCTCATTGGTTTGCAGATTGAATCAAAAATAACTATTTTACAATACGCAGGACAAAAATACTAATTAACAGCCGAATGTTAATTAAAAAACCGCTGTAACAGAATAAAATATGGCTATAATAATTACTTTTAGCAGCGAAAAAATTAACCATGAATTTCTGCAGGCAACTGTTTAAATTATTAATTTTCCTGATTCCCGGCATTCTTTGCGCTCAGCATAGTGAAATATATCATTCGTTTTCCGGTGATTATGAGAAAGGTCTATACCTTTTTCGCAACGACCAGTATAATGCAGCGCGCCGGCAATTCGAAAAGGTTATCAGTCAAGCCGACAATCATTCCTTCATCCATTCCTATGCAAGTTATTATCAAGCCATTTGCGCGGTAAAACTGCACCATAATGATGCCGAATTTCTGATTGAAAAATTTATTGCCGGAAATCAGGGACATCCTTTGATAAAAAACGCGTATCTTGAAATGGTACGCGTAAAACATAACAGCGGTCAGTATGCCGACGCCATCAACTGGCTAAAAAAAATTGATGTTTTTTATCTGACACCCGATGAACGTGCCGAATATTATTTTATACTCGGACATTCGTCTTTTTTAACAGACAGTTTGATGAATGCGAGAGCCGCTTTTTACGAGATTATCAACCAAAATACCGCATTCACAGCCCCCGCCATCTATTATTACTCCCATATTGGCTATATGCAGGGGAATTATCAGACAGCGCTGAATGGATTCAATTCGATAAAGCGTAATGAGACATTTGCACCGGTAGTTTCCTATTATCTGATACAGATTCATTTTATCCTTCAGCAATACGATAGTATTACCGCCTATGGAACCGGTTGTTTTATTAATGCCACAGAAAAACGTAAACCGGAAATCGCGCGGATGATTGGCGAAGCATGGTATCACAATGCCGGTTACGATTCAGCCATTAAATATTTCAGTTTTTACCGCAATAACGTTAAAGACCTTCCGGCTGCTGAATTGTACCGTATCGGTATGGCTTATTATAAAATGGGAAACTGTGATTCTGCTGTATCACTATTGGAAAAAGTATCAACCGACACTACAGAAATCGCGCAAAATAGCTTATACCACCTTGGCGACTGTTATCTGAAGCAAGGGAATAAAGAAAAAGCCCGGCTTGCGTTCTACTCTTGTTCAGTGCTCTCTTATGATTCAATTATAAAGCGCGATGCCCTTTTTAATTATGCAATGCTTACATACGACCTTTCGTTCACGCCATTTAACGAGGCCATCGAGGCATTTAACAAATACATTGCAACTTATCCGGAATCCGAAAAAGTGGATGTCGCATTTAAATTCCTTGTTCTTTCGTATATGAGTACCAAAAATTATTCGGATGCTCTGGTGTCAATCAATAAAATAAAAAACAAGAATGAGGATATGTATGAAGCATTGCAACGGATTGCCTTTTTCCGGGCGCTTGAATTATACAGTATTCAGCTTGTTGATTCGGCTATTGCGT
>CAZRNJ010000412.1:0-1508 GCA_964601385.1 uncultured Bacteroidales bacterium
AGACAATTTGGGAGCTGGTTGACGGAGATGCTGAGGGCATATTGATTGTGGATCATAAAAACAACAGCTGCCGGTTTGATGGTGATGAGGTGCTAAGACCGGAGGCAGTGCGAATAGGCCGCTTGAGTTTGGGCAGAACCGAGATGATACTTGATTGTCATACGTCAGCCGGTAAATTAAGAGTAGTATTTTGTCCAAAATGTAATGATTCGTTTAAGCTATGAATATAGTCAAAAATAAAATCTATGGCACCAATGAAAATTTTAATGAGTTGCGTGAATGGCTTCGTAACAACGAGTATGAGATCGAAATGCCAGATGGAACATTTACTTTGCCTTCTAATTGGCTGTATAATAAAAATTACAAACAGCATTGCAGGCCGATATCTTGCTTTCCCTATTCAGTTGACCGATGGTTACTGCGTAACTGCCCACTGAATTGGCTGACCGATAAGATTCGCGAACAGCATGGTATTTTTAAAACAATAAGTATAATTCAAAAGAGTTGATCGTCAATAAGTTATCAAACAATTAACTAACATGTGGTTGTAAATAAATCATTGCCTAACTATGTTAATAGGTGCAGTAATGAATTGTGCTTATCAATTAATGCCTGTTTTGTTATTTTGCATTCGTGGGCCGCTGTGTGGCATCTACGACATAGGGCCATAAGATTCTGAATTACGTCCTTGTTCTTTCCCCTGCCGTTAATGTGGTGAATATCAACGGCAACGGATTGGCACCATTCGCAGAGTATAACATCTTGTTCGCCATATCCGAAGTGGTTTAGATAAGTTTTGACGTGCTTTTGCATTTATAAAGATTTTAGAAGTTTGTCAATGTAGATTGCTGCGTTTTCGCTTTTATGCTTGGATGACGCCTTGATAAGGTTTGCGCTTATTTTAGCCCGCTCTGTTTCATTTTTAATTATATTTAATTTATCAATTAGTGCTTTAGCATAATTTGGGTTTGTTGACTTCATGCTTCCGGGTAACATATACAGTTGATAGTTTGAACCAAATAGTTCCTCTCTGGCCTCACTGTGTTCAAGGATTATTGGAACACCCATTGCGGCGGATTCTTTTTCTTTTATAGAGCCGGTAAAGTGCCAGCTTGGGCCAGAATAACTTTCTATGATGCAATCGCATAATGAATAGTAATATGGCATTTTTTCATAACGTATTATTCCGGCGTGTTTAATGCCAGGCATTGGCGGCAATTTGACATCTGCCGTTGTTGTACCGATAATGAGTTGTGTGTTTTTCAGCTTTGGTAATATTGACAATAACAGCTCTGGATAGCAGTTTTTGTTAATGCGGCCGAAATATCCGATGGTAAACATTGATCTATTTCTGTTGTCAGACGGAACAAAATGGTCTCCAATTACTTGAGGAATGTAAACTGCATTCCCGTATTTTTTCCCCACAGGACTTAATCCAGGCAGGCCGCATCCTGTTTTTATGGCATCAACCCATGTCCGACTGAAACAAGCAATTGCCGCGGCTGCTC
>CAZRNJ010000413.1:0-1506 GCA_964601385.1 uncultured Bacteroidales bacterium
ATCACTTCTGCTCGATAATAAGAAGTGGTGTCGGGGTTGATTCGGCAGGTATCTGCCGTGGCTCCGGTAATATTTGCCCAGTTCTTTTTATCGAGTGACTGTTGCCATTGGATGCTGCCGGTGTAATTATATAGCTTTAGGGTAACCGGTTCATTTTTAAATACCGTTGTGTCAGGGCCATAGTAAATGGCATATTGACCGTTTACAATGGATATGCTTATAAATAAAGCTATTCCTGTTATGGTGTTTCGAATTGACTTTTTCATATCTTAACGGATTATTGAATAATAATTTTTTTCATTATCTGAAAATCCCGGGTTTTGATTATAATGTAACTAATTCCTGGTACAGGATTCGGTAAGCATAATTCTTCGGTCAGTACCGTCCCATCGCAGGGGTATTCATATGAATAAACCTGTATGCCAATATTGTTATATGCTTCTACGATATAGCTGTCAACAACTATAGCTGTTTCAATATTTATGGTGAAGCATCCTGTATTGGGATTCGGGAATAAAGATGCTTTTTGTATAATCTCTCCGAGTTGCTGAATATTACCGGGGTCTTGCAGGTTATGTGCTATGCATTTATCCACATCGGGTTGGGTAATGCGTACGCCCAGATACTTTGACTGGCCTGTAACAAATAATGAAGGGAGCATCATTATTAGTATCAGTACTGGTTTAATAATTAGTCTTTTCATTTTGTTAATTTATTTTAGTTGTTATCTTTTACACATCTAGCGGAAAAGGCCTCATTTCTATTGATAAAATATCGGTTAATCTGATCTTTTTCTGTGGTAATCATGCGTAACCAGGCATTGTTGATAGCCGGCTCATAAGTGGATGTCCAGTAAAATCCTGATAAATTAATGTTGTAGAAATTTCCTTCGTCATTTCTGCTGCCACCAAATAATGCATGGAAAGACCATTGATCATCTATGAGCGCTTTCTTTTCATTAATACCCCTCCAACCATAGGCCTTGATTTCCGATTCGTCCATGCCGATGTATTCTTCAAGGTATTTCCATTCAGCGTCAGAGGCAATATGCCATCCGTTTGGGCATATCCCCTCGGAATTTGATAATGAATAATTCATTAGCTCGTTCCATTGATACAATCCTCCATATTGCAAGCAATTATCAGGATTATTATCGTAGCAGTATTTTTCTGCTTTGCCATTGTTTAATTGTTCAGAATTTCCATTAATCATTTCTCCGGTATTCAGATTTTCAGCCATCCAGCAATATTGTCCGATTTGTATAATATCATAAGTGTTACCATTCTGGTCAGATATGGATGTAATACTGCCGCAATTTGTGCTGATTATTTTTTGAGTGGTAACTGTGATTTCTTCAGATTCTGTAATTATCCCTTTTTCATTTATGATAAATGCTTTCAACTGATACGTCATATTGTCTGTTAAATCATTTATGGTAAGTCTAATCTCTTGGTTATTAGATAGATTTGATGCTGAGGATATGGTTTGCACAGGGGTGCTGTTTTT
>CAZRNJ010000414.1:0-1504 GCA_964601385.1 uncultured Bacteroidales bacterium
TCCTTTATCTCGTCGGTTGCTTTTTTAATTTCTCTCATTCCTCTGGCAAGACCCTTGGCAATATACGGGATACTCTTCGATCCAAATAAAAGCAATGCAACAAGAAATATAACAAGAATTTCGGAACCGCTGACAAAAAGTATCACCATAGTTCAAAAATAATTAAAAAAACAAAAGCCCGTTTAAGGGCTTTTAGTATATCAGGATTTTGTTTCCTGAACAGCAATATTCTCTTTCTTCCGTAAAAGAAATTCATAAGCCACCGGTACAGCAATATACAAAGTAGAATATGTCCCGGAGACGACTCCTATTAGCATTGCAAATGAAAATCCGCGAATGGTTTCACCGCCAAACAGGAAGGTTACAACAAGTACAAGAAAAACCGTAAAAGAAGTTACAAAAGTACGGCTAAGCGTACTGTTGAGCGCCATATTATAAAGTTCACGGATAGGACGTTTGGGATATAGCGCCTCATATTCACGAATACGGTCAAAAATAACCACTGTATCATTCACCGAATAACCGATAATAGTAAGCACTGCAGCAACAAATGACTGATCGGCCTCAAGCGAAAACGGCAATATACCATTAAACAGCGAAAACAAAAAGATAACCATAAAGGCATCATGCGCAAGCGAAAGGATTGCCCCCAAACTTAGCTGCCACTTTTTAAACCGGATAAGAACATACACAAAAATCACTATTAATGAAAAGAGAACTGCCCAAAAAGCATCTTTCTTTATATCATCCGCAATAGTAGGACCTATTTTCTCAGATTGTAAAACATGATCGGTCACAAACTTGTCAAATGTTACACCGGATGGAAGCAGCGGCTTCAGCCCTTCAAAAATCTTTGTCTCAACTTCCTGATCAACATCTGAACCTTTTTCATTGATTTTATATTTTGTTGTAATACGAACCTGATTATCGGAACCAAAGATGATTACTGCCGGGGCTTCGCCAAACTGGGATAAGAGTGCACTGCGCACTTCATCAGTACGTACATTCTGATCAAACCGCACAATATATGTTCGGCCGCCTGTAAAATCAACACCAAGATTTAAACCACGTGTTACCAGTGAACCAAGCCCTACCACAAGAATTACGGTAGAAATAATATAACCGATATGACGTGACTGAAGTATTTTAAAATCAAGATTCTTAAATGCCCGGGCTGACATAAATGTGGAAAAAGTAAGATTCCTGTTCTTATCGAGCATAAACTCAAATACCAGCCGGGAGATATAAATTGTAGCAAAAAGAGTGGTAATTATACCAATAATCAGTGTAGTTGCAAAACCTCTTATCGGGCCTGTTCCAAAAGTATAAAGAATAATCCCGGTTAAAAGTGTAGTTACGTTTCCATCAATAATTGCAGATAAAGCATTTTTATATCCGTCTTTAATAGCCATCCGGATTCCTTTACCAACAGCAATTTCTTCACGTATACGTTCATATATCAGAACATTGGCATCAACTGACATACCAATGGTAAGGACAATAC